>JBIPOH010000239.1:0-5158 GCA_044379435.1 Novosphingobium sp. | reverse complement strand
AGTTCCAGCGGCGTGATGAAGTCTTCCCAGGGGTGCGTGCCCTTGGGCACCATGCCCACCCCTTCTGCCGCGCCGACCAGCAGCAGGTGCGAGGCAGTGGTGCGGTTGGGGGTGGACATCACGAGGAGCCCGCCGTCCGCCACCCGATCTGCCAGCCCGGCGACAAACGCGGCCTTATCGGCCACATGCTCGATCACTTCCATCGAGGTGACGAGATCGAACTGGCCAAGGCCCAGCGCGGCCAGTTCGCCGTGGCGATAGTCTATGGCAAGTCCGCCCGCTTCGGCATGGGCCCTGGCCGCCGCGATGTTTTCCGCCGCCGCGTCCACTGCGGTGACGGCCGCGCCCATGCGCGCCAGCGGTTCCGCCAGCAGCCCCGCGCCGCAGCCGACATCGAGCGCGCTGCGCCCCGCCAAGGGCCGCAGCCCTTTCGGATCGCTGCCGAAATGCGAATCGATGGCCTCGCGCAGGAAGGCCAGCCGCACCGGGTTCAGCTTGTGCAGCATGGCGGAGCTGCCCTTGGGATCCCACCATTCGGCGGCCAGCTTGCCGAAGTGGGCGGCTTCCTCGGGGCGGATCGTGGCAGCAGTTGGTGCTGCGGTGGTTGCAATGCTCATGCGCGGACTCTAAAGCGCCGCGTCCGCACGGTCGAGGGTCCGTGTGTGAAACCTCTTTTTGATGCTGCGGGGGAGTTAGCGTGGCCCGGATCGTGATGAAATTCGGCGGCACTTCGATGGCCGGGACCGAGCGCATCCGCCGCGTGGCTGGCATCGTCAAGCGCCAGCAGGAAGCGGGGCACGAAGTGGCTGTCGTCGTCTCGGCCATGGCGGGCGAGACCGACCGGCTGGTCAACTTCTGCCGCGAGGCCAACGCCCTCTATGACCGCGCCGAGTACGACGTCGTCGTTGCGGCGGGCGAGCAGATCACCTCGGGCCTGCTTGCGCTCCACCTTCAGGCGCTGGGCTGCAAGGCGCGTTCATGGCTCGGTTGGCAGCTGCCGGTGCGCACCGACGATGCCCACGCTGCCGCGCGCATCGAAGGCATCGATTCGGACGCCCTGCTGGCCTCGATGGCGGCTGGCGAGATCGCGGTGATTCCGGGCTTCCAGGGCCTTGATGGCGATGGCCGCGTAACCACGCTGGGCCGGGGCGGCTCGGATACCTCTGCCGTGGCCGTGGCGGCGGCAGTCCATGCAGACCGCTGCGACATCTACACCGACGTGGACGGCGTCTATACCACCGATCCGCGCATCGTGGCCAAGGCGCGCAAGCTGAAATACGTCACCTACGAGGAAATGCTCGAGCTCGCCTCGGTCGGCTCGAAGGTGCTGCAAACCCGCTCGGTCAGCCTCGCGATGAAGGAAGGCGTGCGCGTGCAGGTGCTCTCCTCGTTCATCGACGAAAGCGCGCCGCCTGCGGACAGCATCCCCGGCACGATGATCGTGAGCGACGACGAACTGGAAGGAACTGACATGGAACGCCAGCTGATCACCGGCATCGCCGCCGACAAGAACGAGGCCAAGGTGACGCTGACCCGCGTCGCGGACCGTCCCGGCGCGGTGGCGGCGATCTTCGGACCGCTGGCCGAGGCGAACATCAACGTCGACATGATCATCCAGAACATCGCCAAGGACAAGGGCGAGACTGACGTGACCTTCACCTGCCCGCAGGCGGACCTCGCCCGCACGCAGGCGCTGCTCGAAGAGCGCAAGGACAAGATCGGCTACTACCGCATGATCGCCGACAGCAAGGTGGCCAAGGTCTCGGTCGTCGGCGTGGGCATGCGCAGCCACGCAGGCGTCGCCTCCACCATGTTCAAGGCGCTGGCCGACCGGGGCATCAATATCCAGGCGATTTCCACCAGCGAGATCAAGGTTTCGGTGCTGATCGATGCCGACGAGGTGGAACTTGCCGTCCGCGTGCTGCACACCGCCTATGAGCTCGATGCCGCTTGATTTGACGAAGCGCGCAAGGGCGCGCTTCGTTCCGGCACCGGCCCGCTCCCCCGCCCGGCCACCCACGAGAGTACCCTGAATGGGGGGCCGGGCGGGGGAGCGGGCCGGTGCCGGAACTTCGAAACGTCAGTTTCGAACAGCCATGCCTTTATGCTGCCTTGATGGCGCAGTACCCGCCTTGGCGGCGCTGAACTGACCGGAAGACACAATGACCGCATACCCCAAGACTGCCGCGCTCATGGCCCGTGGTGCCGAATTCCTCGGCACTGAACATGCGATCCTGTGCGGCGCGATGAGCTGGGTTTCCGAGCGCAATCTGGTTGCCGCGATCAGCAATGCGGGCGGCTTCGGCGTGATTGCCTGCGGGGCGATGACGCCCGAACTGCTCGATGCCGAAATCACCGCGACAGCTGCGCTGACGACCAAGCCGTTTGGCGTGAACCTCATCACCATGCATCCGCGCCTGTTCGATCTGATCGCGGTCTGTGCGCGGCACAATGTGGGTCATGTCGTGCTGGCGGGCGGGATTCCGCCCAAGGGTTCGGTGGAAGCGATCAAGGCCTTCGGGGCCAAGGTGCTGGTCTTCGCGCCGACGCTGGCGCTGGCGAAGAAGCTGTTCCGCTCGGGCGCCGATGCACTGGTGATCGAAGGTTCCGAAGCGGGCGGCCATATCGGACCGGTTTCCACCTCGGTGCTGGCGCAGGAGTTTCTTCCCGCGCTGGCGCAGGATCACGTGGTGTTCGTGGCCGGCGGGATCGGGCGGGGCGAGATGATCGCCAGCTATCTGGAGATGGGCGCGAGCGGGGTGCAGCTTGGCACCCGCTTTGCCTGCGCCACCGAATCCATCGCGCACCCCGCGTTCAAGGCGGCGTTCTTCCGCGCCAATGCCCGCGATGCGGTCGCCAGCGTGCAGATCGATCCGCGCCTGCCCGTGATTCCGGTGCGCGCCCTGCGCAACAAGGGTGCCGAGGAATTCAATGCCAAGCAGATCGAAGTTGCGCGGCGGCTGGATGAAGGCGCGGTCGACATGGGTGAAGCGCAGCTCGAGATCGAGCATTTCTGGGCAGGCGCGCTGCGCCGCGCGGTGATCGAGGGCGATGTCGAGCGCGGTTCGGTCATGGCCGGGCAGTCTGTCGGCATGGTGACGAAGGAAGAGCCCGTTGCCGCGATCATGGCCGAACTGATGGGCGATTGCGAAACCGCGCTCGGCGCGCGCTGAAGCCGCGCATAGGCACTGCCGGGCATCCGGCAAGGCGGTACTCGTCCAGTCACTACATGGCCCTGTCAGAGCCGCAGCGCGGTATCGATTGCAGGAATTATTGATCCGATCCGGTTATATTCGGAGCTTTGCTTCCGGCTGACCAGTATCGCAGCAGTTCGTCATGTCCGATTGTCCAGTGCAATCTATCGCAGGACGTCTGCGCATGATAACACTGCCTGGCAAGCAAGGAGCCAGGGATCATGGATCTTACGTCCATCCGTTCGACCGGAGCGAGTTCGGCGCGCATCGATGTCGTGATTGTTGCGGAAGGTTATACGGCGGCGGAACGGTCCAAGTTCCTCTCCGATGCCAATGCTTTCACCACCTACATGCTTTCAACCGCGAACAAGACGCTCAACGATCCCTTCGCGACGTATGGGGCGCTGGTGAATGCCAAGGCGGTGTTCGTCGCCTCCAGCCAGTCGGGCTACGATACGGACACGACCAGCGTGAACACCGCGTTCGATGCGCGCGCCTATGGCAGCGACGGGCGGCTGGTCTATGGCAGCGAAACCAAGGTTTACAACGCGTTGTCCTCGCTCAATGGCGATGCGCGCGATATCGTCATCGTGCTCATCAATTCGTCCAAGTATGGCGGTGCGGGCGGCTCGGTGGCCTGGGCCACGGCGGGCAATCCCTCGTCCTACGAAGTCGCGCTGCACGAGATTGGGCACAGCTTTGCCGGGCTGGAAGACGAGTATGTCGATTCGGCGCTGATCGGCACGTACCCGCTCTCTGGCCTCAACAGCATTCATGTGGCCACCAACAGCGATCCGATCAAGGTGCCGTGGAAGGAATGGATCGGCTACACGGACGGGCTGGGCAGGGTCGGGGCCTACGAAGGCGGCTACTACCGCTCGACCGGGGTGTGGCGCGCGACGGAAACGTCGAAGATGCTCTACCTCGATACGGCGTTCAGCGCGCCGCAGAAGGAAGCCTTCATCGACCGGTTCTATTCGGTGACCAGCGGGTTGGTCACGCTGCCCGGGCAGCGTTTCCTGAACACCGTGCAGGCCGTCACGCCAAACAGCGCGTTGTTTTCCTTCGCATGGACACTGGAAGGCGAGGCTGCCTCCAGCAAGACGACGGCGCTCGATCTTTCGAGCGCGATTGCAACAGCGGCCGATGGCCTGGTCACCCTCGATTTCGGCGTGACGATCCGCGACGCGACTGGAATGGTGCGCAAGGCATCGGTGCTGGCCAACAGCCGGGAAACAGTGACCGGACAGCTGGAACTGATCAAGACCACGCTGAGCAGCACGCAGACCACATTCTCTTCGGCTACCACGGACAACCGGTTCGTTGCGGGCTCGGGCCTTGCCGATACGATCTCGCTAGCGGGCACGCTGGGCACGCTGACCTGGGTGGAAGCCGGGGCCGGAAACGACCGCGTGACCGGCAAGGGCGGCGCCGATCTATTCTCCGGCGGCGCGGGCGATGACGTGCTGACGGGCGGCGCAGGTAATGATCAGTTGCTCGGCGGTGCCGGGCTCGATCAGCTTTTCGGCAGCAGCGGGGCGGATACGCTTTATGGCGGGCTTGGCAACGACCGGCTGACCGGCGGGCAGGGGGCAGACCTGCTGATGGGCGGTGCGGGGCGCGATATCCTGATCGGCGGCACCGGCAATGATCGCTTCGCCTTCTCCGATGGCGATTTTGCAGGCAAGACTCGCGCCACGGCAGACCTCATCATGGGCTGGAACGTGGGTGACCGCATCGATCTGAGCAAGCTTGATGCTGATACCCGCAGCCTTCCGGCGGCAGCGGGGAATCAGGCCTTCGCGTTCATCGGCACGGCAGCGTTCAACACCGCCGATAGCCGGATCGGCGAAGTGCGCACCGTCGCCAGCCCGTCCGGCGTCTATGTCTATGGCGATCATAACGGCGACGGGATCGCCGATTTCATGATCCGGGTGGACGGAGTTTCAAGCCTGAGCGCGGCC
>JBIPOH010000240.1:0-5158 GCA_044379435.1 Novosphingobium sp. | reverse complement strand
CACGTTGCGGCGTGCGCGCCGTGTGCCTTGCCGAAGGTGTGACCGCCCGCGATCAGCGCGACAATTTCCTCGTCGTTCATCGCCATGCGGCCAAACGACTGGCGGATATCATGCGCGGCAGAAATCGGATCACCGTTCGCGTTGGGGCCTTCGGGGTTCACATAGATCAGCCCCATCTGCACTGCCGCAAGCGGGCCCTTGAGCTGGCGCTTCTCGTTCCAGCGGTTGCCGTTTGCTTCCAGCCACTTCTTCTCGGTGCCCCAGTAGACCGCGTCCGGCTGCCACGTGTCCACGCGGCCGCCACCAAAGCCCAGCGTCTTGAAGCCCATCTGCTCCAGCGAAACATTGCCGGTGAGGACCATGAGGTCGCCCCACGAAAGCGCCCGGCCATACTTCTGCTTGATCGGCCACAGCAGGCGGCGCGCCTTGTCGAGGTTGGCGTTGTCAGGCCACGAGTTCAGCGGCTCGAAGCGCTGCTCACCGCCCGCACCGCCGCCGCGCCCGTCCATCGTGCGATAGGTGCCGGTGCTGTGCCAGGCCATGCGGATGAAGAACGGGCCGTAGTTGCCATAGTCCGCTGGCCACCAGGGCTGCGAGGTCGTCAGCACCTTGGCGATATCGGCCTTCACGGCCTTGAGATCGAGGTTCAGGAATGCCTTGGTATAGTCGAAATCGGCGCCATAGGGGCTGGCCGCCGTGTTCTCGACCTGGCGCAGCGGCGTCAGATCGAGTTGGTCGGGCCACCAGTCCTTGTTGGTGGTCGGCTTTTCCGCGGCGGAGGCTGCCGGGGCCATGGCCGATTCTGCAGCAATGGCACGCAGCGGCATTGCGGCCAGCAGCGCGATGGCCAATGCAGAAATGGCGGGGGTCGAAAGCGAAGCACGCATTCTCGGGTCCTCTCAGGGTGCAGTTCCGTGGCCAGACGCGCTTTGGACCGCAGGCAGAGCTGCAGCCGCACGTCCCGGGCGGACTGGTATTGGTTGATCACATGCTCATGGCCGGTAGGGGGCAGGCCAACGAACGGATGTCATGTGGCGCAAGGAGGCCGCTGTCTGCCAGCGGATTTGTCCGCTCACAATGATCGACGCCTTCGATCAAAATGCTGCTTATACGCAAAAAAGCGGACCAGCTCCGGCGGTAGGGCGTTTGAACTGTCGCGGAAAACAGCACTTGGCCACCCGGCGCGGTGCAAATTAACGCATCCTCTCCCAAGGCCGCGCCGGGTGATCGACTTATGTTGTGCTGCCCGAATTACCGCATCGAGGCATCCGTGTCATCATCAATTTTCACACACAAAGCGATGAATGTGCCTGCTAAAATTACGGCAGAGTGCTGCTGCAGAAACCCTGAATACCCCGGCATATCCTGCGCAAATGCTGCGGTCATGCTGCGTCATTTTCCTGATGGTCTCCAAGAGCGAAATTAGCCTTACCCGCGTTATCCGGAGTGCAATGCTCAAGCACATCCGCCTTTCCCCAATCCTTACCCGAACCGGTGGGTGCCCCTCTGGTCTCCTCGGCCTCGCCGTGGCGCTGCTGGGTGCAGCAACAGGTATTGCGCCCGCAGCGGCGCAACCAGTGGTGACCTTCGGCGCAACATACACCGGCGATGTGCTTGTCGCCGCCCAAGGCAGCTCTGACCGTGGAACCGATCTCGTCGGCCGCGCAGATGCCTGGATCGATTTCAAGGGCGCTGTCGTTGGCATCGATTCGCTCTCGGCCCATGTCGATTTCATGGCCGTCCATGGCCCGGATTTTTCCGGTCGCCGCGTCGGCGCCTATCAGACGGTCAGCAGTCTCGAAGCCGATACCTTGCCCCACATCTATGAAGCCTGGGCACAATGGAAACCCAGCCCCTTCGTGTCTGCCAAGACCGGGTTGATCGATCTCAACGCCGAGTTCGATATCCAGAACACGGGCGCAATCTTCGTCAACAGTGCCTTTGGCATCGGTCCGGACATCTCGCAGAGCGGTCCGGCCGGCCCCTCGATCTTCCCGATGACCAGCAATGCCGTGGTGCTGCGCCTCCAGCATGGCCGCAAGGGCCTTGCCCTTGGTGCTTTCGATGCTCTTGCTGGTGCACGGCATGATCCGCGCAAGGTAGCGTTCCGCCTTCCCGGAACCACTGGTGCCTTGCTCATCGCCGAAGGGCGTCTTCCCCTCGGCGCGTGGCTGCTGCAATTCGGCGGCTGGCACTACACGACGCGGTTCGAAGCCTTGGAACCGGACAAACCACCTGCGCTCTCGCGCGGCGCTTATGCCATGCTCGAAGGCACCCTCACTCGCAAGCTTGGCGCATGGGTCAGGGCAGGCACAGCCGATGCCCGCGCCAATCCCGTCTCGGTCTATCTCGGCGGCGGTGCTGTTGCCACACTGGGTGACTGGCGCATCGGCCTTGCTGCGGCACACGCCCGGCTGGGCACAAGCGCACGCCGCGGGTTGTTCGCCCCGCAATTTGCCCGCAGCGGCGAAACAGTCGTGGAATTCACCGCCCAGCGGCCGGTCACGCCTTGGCTCAATATCCAGCCCGATGTGCAGTACATCGTACATCCGGGATGGGATCGCAGCTTGCGCAATACGCTGGTTGCGGGGCTTCGCTTCAGCCTTGCCATCCCCGATAGCGAGGAATGAGCCAACCACGGAGCGTGACGGCCAGTTCCCCGGGGCCCGGCGGGTGCCGCGATTTCCACCTTGCAAACCTGCCATAGCCGTTGAAGATCGGCCCGCGTCATTTGGGACGCGGAGAATTCTGATCTCATGCCGCAATATCCATTTCATCTTGTCGATGTATTTGGCGAGAAGCCATTTTCTGGCAATCCACTGGCCGTGATTGCGCTGGATGCCGATCGGGACACGGCTGCGCTGCAAGCGATCACGCGCTGGCTGAATCTGTCCGAAACCGCCTTCCTGTTGCCGCCAACCGAGCCGGACGCGGATTACCGCGTGCGTATCTTCACGCTCGACCGCGAACTGCCTTTTGCCGGGCATCCCACGTTGGGCTCGGCCCATGCGTGGCTCGCACTGGGCGGCAAACCGCGCCATGCAGGCAAGATCGTGCAGCAATGCGGCGCCGGGATGATCGACGTCCGACGGAGCAGCGAGGGCCTCGCCTTCGCAGCGCCGCCCTTGATACGCTCCGGCCCAGCCAGCGCCGCCGAGTGCGAAGAGGCCTGCCGTGTCCTCAACATCGCCGCGTCTGATGTTGTGGCAGCGGAGTGGATCGACAACGGCCCCGGCTGGCTGGGCATCCAGCTGCGCGACGCCGCCGCCGTGCTGGCAGTCGAACCCGCGCGCGCGCACGCGGCACGCATCGATACCGGCATTGTCGGCCTGCACCCTGCAGGAAGCACCGACGCCTATGAAGTCCGCGCCATCTTCAGCGATCCCTATGGCGGGCTGATCGAAGATCCGGTGACCGGCAGCCTCAATGCCTCTGCAGCCGCATGGATGCTGCGCGAAGGGCATGTAACAGCGCCCTTCACCGTCACACAAGGCACCTGCCTTGGACGCACGGGCCGGATCAGGATTGATCAGGAAGAAAACGGCGCAATCTGGGTTGGTGGCAAGACCGAGACGCTATTCGCGGGAATGACCGGCGAAGCCAAAATCTGATCGAAAGCCCAAGCGCGATGCGCGGTGCAGTCGCCGTCACCGATATCCTTCGTATCGATCCCGAACGGTGGGCCTTGCTCGGGCTAGTCGCCGATCTCGGTTTGCCGGATGCATGGATTGCTGCGGGCTTTGTCCGCAATGCCATATGGGATGCGCTGCATGGCCGGGCCCCACAGCGGATTACCGGCGACATCGACGTGATCTGGTTCGATGCCGATTGCACTTCAGTTGAGCGGGATCGGGAGATCGAAGCAAAACTGCTGGCAAGCGCGCGACATGCCGATTGGTCCGTCAAGAACCAGGCACGGATGCACGTGCGCAATGGTGACGCACCCTACTCCTGCTCGACCGACGCGATGCGCTATTGGCCGGAAACCGCCACAGCGGTTGCAGCGCGGCGGATGCCTGATGGAACCTGCCTGATCGCTGCGCCCTTCGGCCTCGATGACCTTCTAGGCGGCCGCATCCGGCCAACTCCACATTTCGCAGGCATCCGCCGGGCTACGTTCCTAGGCCGTGTTCATGGCAAGCAATGGCTTGAGAAATGGCCCTGTCTGACCTTGATGCAGGCTGCAGAGAATCCTGATTTATCTGGGTGAGCACCCGCAAGGCCTGTGAGACCCCTGACAGACACAACTCCCTTGTCGCTCAATCAGGTTTTTGCCACCGGCGCTGCACACAGCAAAGAGCCCCGTATCCTGATGGACCGGGGCTATTTGTGTTGAGTATTTGTATTGGTTGCGGGGGCAGGATTTGAACCTGCGACCTTCAGGTTATGAGCCTGACGAGCTACCGGACTGCTCCACCCCGCGTCACCGATTGGCTGATTGTTACAGCCGTATCTTTGGCGCTTGCGCCGAAGACAAAAAAGCCGCCGCTCGGATATGTCCGGCAGCGGCTATTTTGACATGTGAATGGGTTTAACCCGATATGCGCCGGCTTCAATGCCTGGCGACGACCTACTCTTCCAACGCTTGAGCGTTAGTACCATTGGCGCAGTCCGGTTTCACGGCCGAGTTCGAGATGGGATCGGGTGGGGCACAGACGCTATGGTCACCAAGCAATGAAGCAGGCGCATATCGGGTTTTTAATCGATGCATATTTGGCGTTGTCCTGACTGATCATCCGTCCGTCAAGCGAGCAGCAAAGCTGTCGTTGATGGTGGAATTCTCAAGCATGAACAGAGTTATTAGGACCGGTTAGCTTCATGCGTTACCGCACTTCCACACCCGGCCTATCAACGTGGTGGTCTACCACGACTCGATGATACCTAATCTTGAGGGAGGCTTCCCGCTTAGATGCTTTCAGCGGTTATCCCGTCCATGCATAGCTACCCTGCTGCACTCCTGGCGGAATGACAGGTACACCAGAGGCATGTTCACCCCGGTCCTCTCGTACTAGGGGCAACTCCTCTCAAGTATCGACGCCCACGGCAGATAGGGACCAAACTGTCTCGCGACGTTCTGAACCCAGCTCACGTACCACTTTAATTGGCGAACAGCCAAACCCTTGGGACCTGCTCCAGCCCCAGGATGTGATGAGCCGAC
>JBIPOH010000238.1:0-5171 GCA_044379435.1 Novosphingobium sp. | reverse complement strand
GGCGTACCAGCAAGGCTCATGCTCCCAGTGATAGTCGCCACGGGAAAGAACCAGCTGGCCCTTGTCCCAGATGATCTGGGAACGCAGGTGGAAGTCGCAGGCAGCCAAGCTTTCGCCAACAACCCCGGCGAAGAGGCCCGCGTGCCAGACATAGGCAACATCGCCTGGGAACAGTGCCCAGGCCTCGCGCCAGTCGGCCTTGTCATCGTTCAGCACCTTGCCCTTGGCAGTGCCGGAGGCAGCGACCCCAGCCTTTTCGCGCCAGGCGGGATCATACTCGACGCCGTAAGGAGGATCGGTGACCATCAGGTGGGGTGAAACGCCGTTAAGCGCCTTGGCGACGGTGTCGGCATCGGTGCTGTCGCCGCAAACCAGCCGGTGCTTGCCAAGCACCCAGACATCGCCAGGCTTGGCGACTGGCTCGATCGGCGCTTCCGGAACCGCGTCAGGGTCGGTTAGGCCGTCGGTCTTTTCGGCGAGAAGCTTCGACAACTCGTCATCCGAAAAGCCGGTCAGCATCAGGTCGAAATCGAAACCCTGCAGATCGCCCAGTTCGACGGCCAGCAGTTCAAGGTCCCAGCCAGCATTCAGCGCCAGCTTGTTATCGGCGATGACGTAGGCCTTCTTCTGGGCCTCGCTCCAGCCCTTGGCGACCATAGTTGGGATCTGCGTCAACCCCAGCTTGCGCGCAGCAAGCAGACGTCCATGGCCAGCAATCAGCCCGCCATCTTCATCTGCGAGGATCGGATTGGTCCAGCCCCATTCCCGGATCGAAGCCGCGATTTGAGCGACCTGCTCATCCGAGTGGGTGCGGGAGTTGCGCGCATAGGGCGTAATCTTTTCTATCGGCCAGAGCTCGCTGCTCTGGGCCGGCCAGTTCTGATCCATAGATGTCCTTGAAACGGGTTTGGCCGCAGAAGCCCGGCGGGCCTGCGGCACTTGTTTGCGATGTCGGTAAGCCGCTATGAGCGTTGGAGGTGGGGCCTGTAGCTCAGTTGGTTAGAGCTGGCCGCTCATAACGGCTAGGTCGCGGGTTCGAGTCCTGCCGGGCCCACCAATCAAATAAGTTCGAGCTCGTTCAGCACCTTCGCGGCATCGAGCAACTGGTCGGTCTGGACCGTAATCTCGATTGTCATGCGGTCGGCGGTTGCGCTGGCGTAAACGCCGCTTTCGTAAAGTTCCTGTTCGATCGTCTCGATCACCGTGAGCACCCGGCTGCCATCGAAGTTCTCCGGCAACGTGCGGATCGCAAGGCGGATAGTGCTGCTAATGCCCGCGCTCATTCTGCGTCTGCCAAGATTTCGTAGAGGCTGACAAAGCCGGTCAGGTAAGGCAGTCCCACCGGAATGCCGTGGTCACGTGAAGTGGCCCGGTTGATGGTCCAGCCCATCCAGCGGGTGATTGCCGCGTCAATGGCAGCCTTGAGGTCGATGCCGCTGTGGATGCCGTTCGCGACGTCGTCGGCGAAGTGGCGTCCGTGCCGGCTATCGAGAAAATCCCGAACCCCCTCCGTGCTGCCGCCAGTGGCCTTCGCGACGGCGGGGAACGCGATGGCCCAAGCCACCTGGGCGTCCGTGAAGCCGCCGGTGGTCCCGAAGAAGCCCCATGCTTCGTTGGCAGTTGGAAGGGTGGACTTGGTCATCTGCGTCGCTTTCGTTTTGATGAAACGACTAACGCTCTTTTCGAACCTGCTATCCAGTCAAATAGATGGGATTGCTGGACTTTCTAGACTTTGACCCCCGGTCGCTAACTCGCGGTTGCGTGTTTTTTGGACCATGCGCGGTTTCCCTCGCCGAGGGGCCAGACTTTCGACCCGCCCCCGGGGTTTGTCACTCGATCGGCCAGCCATCCGGGCCGGTGCCGACCGTCCTGCGGAGCCCAAACTGCTCGGCCGTGCGGGCCTGGTGGCAGTCGTCACAGAGACAGCGGATGTTGCTGTCGTCGTCGATGCCGCCCTTGGTGAGCGGTACAATGTGGTCAGGCACGGTGGCCTGGCGAACGATGCTCTTGGTAGCGCAGTCCCGGCAGAGCGGTTCAGCCTTCAAGCGCCGCAACCGCTGAGTGACGGCCCTGCGTCCGCGAAGTCGTTCGGCCATGGGCAGGCCCCCGAAAAGAACAACGCCCGGAAGCTGGTAAGCTCCGGGCGCAGTTCTCAATCCTCTATTTCGGAAGAATGCCGAAAACCGTCGAGAAAAACAAGGGAAACGGGCATTTTCCGGCGTCATGTCAGCACTTTGCGGTGACTGTCCCGCGCCATACCGAACAGTTCTGCCAACGCATCAAGGGCAAAGCTGAGGTTGTGCCGATCTGCCTGCGGCCAACCTCCCGCATCCTCGTCGAGACAGACCAGCCGGTAGGCGACCACGCTCGGCGCCTTGCCCGGCGCATCCAGTCGATCCCGATCACAGCAGTTGAGCACGTTAAGCACGGCGCCGTAGTGTCGCCGCACCTTATCGATGAGCTCACGGCTGGGAGATGCACCAACGCCACCGAGCACCCCATCGCTTGCCAGAAGGGCGGTGACCGAAACCGGGAACGGCAACGGCCACCCCATCACCGCATGGTGGCGGTGATAGATCTCGGCGTACTTCTGGCCGGCGGCATATTGCTCGGCCGTGATGCTGGCTGTGAATGCCAAGCGTCCCAACGCCGTGCCCAGGCGTTCATCCCGGGCCTCCTTTGCTGTCACCCCGTAATGGCGCTGCCTGGCTTCCAGGACTATGGCCATCACCTCGCGCTGGGTTTCCGCACCGCTGGGCTGCACAAGCTTGCCCGACGGATGCCGTTTGCCGGTCTTGCGTTTACGCCCTTTTGCCATCAGCGCCTCCGTACAACCGCTCACCAATCGCCCGGAGGGCTTCACGCTCCATGGCGCTGAGGCGGTGATCGCTGACCGACACGGCCAAGATCCCGGCCTTCCAGCCATCGCGCTTCAGCTCTTCGCCGTCGCGCTGCCGGGCATGACCGTAGATCTTCGAGATCATGTTCATCAGCCGATCTCCCGCAGGAGGGCGGCGTAGCCGATGACATCGACGACGCTGTCGGCATGGCGGGGATCGTAGGTCAGCCGGGTGAGCTTGAGATCGATCATGCACAGCGCGACCTGCGCCGGGGTCACCGGCATATCGAGGGTGATCGACCAGCGCGCCGCAATGGCTTTGAACTGGTCAGCTGGATCGCCGTAATCGTCGCGACGTTCTTCGAGCACCTTGGCGGTGTGGCCGAGAATAGACCAGCTGGTCATCGCACACCTCCACGGGTCTCAATGGCCCAGAGCAGAATGGCGATGGCATCGGCCTCGTTGTCATCGGCAGGTGCAAAGCCTTTGGCCTGGACGGCGGCGATGACAGCGGCTTTGTCGGCATTGCCCTTGCCGGCGATGAATTGTTTGATCGTACCGACCGGCACGCCTTGGTAGGCAACCAGATGTTCCTCGCACCAGGCGCTGAGCGTAGCGAGTAGCCCGCCGTAGACATGAGCCGCATCGGTGCCGACGTGGCGCCGCACCTCCTCGAAGTGGATCGCCTCGATCGGTCCAGCATCGAGGTCAAGCTGTTCGAGCCAGCGGCGGAAGCGCAGGAACCGCATGCCGCCGCCATCGAAGCGGGTATGTTTGAGCGACACGGTGCCGCTGGTGATGAACTCGTCACCGGCCTGGAGCGCCCAGCCGGTGCTGGTGCCGAGGTCGAGAGCCAACATCGCGCCGCGCATGATCGTGACTGGTCTTGCCGCCGGCGGGGTTGCGCTGCGGTACGGCGCGGGCAGAGTCAGAATATCCATGATGATTCTCCGTCGAAAGGGATGGATCGTGGTGCGGACGGCGGCGGCCTTGTGCTTGGCGGTACTGGCTGCCGCCGTCCGGTTTGGGCTGGTGGGTTCAGGTCATCGGCGGCTCCATCAGAACGGCCGAGATCAGAACGGGATGTCTGAGAGCTCGTCATTGAGCTGATCGAGCGCGGCGCGGCTGGGACGAACGCTCACCACCTGTGCGTCCGGGAACGCGTTCTTGGCGGCGGCCAGGATCGGATGGCAGCGGATTACGTTGGCGATCTCATCGAGCGACCAGACTTGAGCTTGACGGCCGTGACGCTGGGCCCGGCCGGTATCGCGCAGGTCCCGCACCAGAATGACGAGGCCTTGCTCCGTTTCGAACTCCCACTGGTGGACCGGCAGCGGTTCGCCCTTGGCCTCGCGCGCCAGTTCGTCGAGCCTGTCATAGGCCCGCAGCATGGCATTGCCGTGCTGGCGGACAGCCAAGAGATCGAACTCCCACACCGCGGCGTTGAACAGCTTGTGCTGCTGGTGGAACCGTTCAGCCCACTCGATGGGCACCAGCATGGGCAAACGCCCGATGCCCCAAAGCTGGTCCAGTTCACGACCTCGCTGGTCGACGCAGTTGATGATGACCTGCATGTCGCTGATCTGACCATGCCGGGTCGGTGGCGCGCCCTTCATGCGCCCCTCCTTTCTTTGTTAAAAACGAGGCTGACGATGCGCCTGAAGCGCAGTCGGAAGCCCTTAGGGGGTATGGGGGGGAAGCGACTGCGCGTTCCGACAGCTTCCGACCGTGCTTCCGCCGCCTTCCGACTGACGCAAAACCGTGCTTCCGACTGCTTCCGACAACTGGATTTTAGGGCTCATCGGTCGGGCTCCAGGTACTTCACAACCCTGAGACCAGAGGCCTTGCCGTGGAACTTTCCGGCCTCGGTGACGAGGTAGCCATGCTGCTGCCACTTGGTGATCGAGGTCTCCGCCTCGCGCTTGGTGACCCCATATTGGTCGGAGATCAGGTCCACGGCGAACCGCCCTTTGCGCCGGGCATGGGGAAATACGGACCAGGGTGCGCCGGCACGCCAGGCCTCATCGATCGCTTGGAAAATCTCGCGGATCTGGTGCCAGTTGAGGCGCTTTTCGCCGACCGGCGTCGCACCGGTGCCCAATACCGGCACCAGCGTGCTTTGCTGGCCCCCGAGCCCCGTGGTTAGGTCAACGACCTTCATCGTGAAATGCAGGTCGTCGAGCTCTTCGCCGTCCTTCTGCTTCTCGACCGACAGGACGGTGGTGGCCTCGTCTTTGGCGACCCGGATCGAGGTATCGCAGCCGCCGAGCAGCACGGTCGAGCCGCGCATGCCGCGGTCGAGGTCCTTTCCGGCATGGTGGACGCCGATCAC
>JBIPOH010000237.1:0-5215 GCA_044379435.1 Novosphingobium sp. | reverse complement strand
GGCCACGCGGGTATAGTTGCCCGTGGTCAGGCCATAGAGAATTTCTGCCAGCCACTGCCGCGCGCGGCGGTCGATCCGGCCCATGATACCGAAATCGATAGCCGTGATCGTGCCATCCGCTTCGACGAAAAGGTTGCCCTGGTGCATGTCGGCGTGGAAAAATCCGCCGCTGATTGCCTGCCCAAGGAACGCCAGCACCAGCCGGCTCGCCAGCGCGCTGCGGTCATGTCCCGCGGCATCGATGGCGGCGTTGTCGCTGATCTTGATGCCGTCGATCCAGTCGAGCGTCATCACCCGGCCATTGGTGCGGTCCCAATCGATGCTGGGCACGCGGTAGCCGGGGAAAGCATGCATCTGTTCGGCGAGTTCGGAGGCGGAGGCTGCCTCGCGCCGCAGATCAAGCTCGCTCATCGTCCAGCGCTTGAAGTTGGCAATCACCATGCGCGGGCGCAGGCGCGCCGCTTCTGCGCCGAAGCCTTCAAGATGCGCCGCCGCCCACTCATAGGTCTCGATATCGGCCGTGAACTTTTCGCGCACGCCGGGGCGCAGCACTTTCACGGCCACCTTGCGTCCGTCGGTCGTTACCGCGCGGTGGACCTGCGCCACCGATGCCGCGCCGACTGGCTCTTCTTCGAACTCGGCAAACAGGGCTTCGAGCGGCTTTTCGAAGCTCGCCTCGATCTCGCGCCGGATCAGCGCGAAGTCGACCGGCGGCAGCTTGTCCTGCAGCTTGAGCAGATTGGCCGCAGGCTCCGGTCCCACCAGATCGGGCCGCGTCGCCAGCGTCTGCCCCAGCTTGATCGCTGCCGGGCCAATGGCGCGAAATGCCCCGGCATAGTCGCGGTCACGCCCCTTGCCGGTCAGCGAGGCCCAGCGCGCCAGCTTGACCAGCCGCCGCACTGGCGCAGGCGTGTTCGCATCGTTCTCGATGCCGATCAGCGCGCCGTGCCGGGCAAGCGTGATGCCCCAGCCCAGCAGGCGGCGAATATGCGTGATGTGCCGGGTCAAGGTTTCGGCCTTAAATCTTCCAGCCCGAATGGATCGCGACCACGCCGCCCAGAATTGCCTCAACCTTGGTGTGGCGGAAACCTGCGCTGCGGATCATGCCTTCAAATTCGCGCATCTTGGGAAAGCGGCGAATCGATTCGATCAGGTAGCGATAGGAATCGGCATCGCCTGCAATCATCTGGCCCAGCTGCGGCACCACCTTGTGCGAGTAGAGGTCATAGACTTCGGCAAAGCCCGGCCATTCGGTGGTGGAGAATTCGAGGACGAAAAACCGCCCGCCCGGCTTCAGCACGCGGTGTGCTTCGGCCAGCGCCTTGTCGATACGCGTCACGTTGCGGATGCCGAAAGCAATCGTGTAAGCATTGAACGCGCGGTCATCGAAGGTCAGCTCTTCGGCATTCTGGCGCGACCATGTCAGCCCCTGAATGCCCTGCTTTTCAGCCCGCTCGATGCCGACATCGAGCATGTCCTGATTGATATCGGACACAGTGATCGCCGCGCCATGCCGCGCCATGCGGAAGGCGATGTCGCCCGTGCCGCCCGCCATGTCGAGGATCGTCTCGCCCTCGCGCGGCTTCACCCGGCGCACGAAGCGGTCCTTCCACAACCGGTGCATCCCCACCGACATGGCGTCGTTCATTCGGTCGTAGCTCTTGGCGACGGACGAAAACACCGCGCCTACGCGCTCGGTCTTTTCTTCCGGGGACACCTCCTCATAGCCGAAGGAGACGGTTTCGGGCTCGGCAGCAGTTGCGTCAGTCATACTCCGCGCCTTTACGTGGGAATTGCCGCAACCGCAAAGCCTGTTAGGGGCATATGACCATGCCTGAATTGCCAGAGGTAGAAACCACCGTCCGCGGCCTTGCCCATGTCCTTGATGGACAGGTGATTGCGCGCATCGAAACCCGCCGCGCGGACCTCCGCCGCCCGTTTCCGCCCGATCTGGTGCAGGCGCTGACCGGGGCGCGGATCACGGGGCTTTCCCGCCGCGCCAAGTATGGCCTCATCCACGTGGACCGGGGGCAGACCATGGTGTTCCACCTCGGCATGAGCGGGCGCTGGCGAATCGACCCGGACGAGATCGGCAAGCATGACCATCTCGTGCTGGAAACGGGCGCAGGGCGGACTTTGGCGCTCAATGACGCGCGCCGCTTCGGCTCGGTCGATCTGGTCGATACGGCCGCGCTGGAGGCATGGCCGCAGTTCGCCGCGCTGGGGCCGGAACCGCTCGGCCCCGGCCTTACGCCAGCACACCTTGCTGTTTCATTCGAGAGCCGTTTCGCCGCAGTGAAGCTCCTCCTCCTCGATCAGCGGATCGTTGCTGGGCTCGGCAATATCTACGTCTGCGAAGCGCTCCACCGCGCGAAGATCCACCCTGAGCGCGAGGCGGGCAAAGTCAGCCGCGCTGCGCTCGCCCGGCTGGTGCCCGAAATCCGCTCCGTGCTCGAAGAAGCGATTCGCGCGGGCGGTTCCACCTTGCGCGATTACGTCCGCCCCGATGGCGAGCTGGGCTATTTTGCCAAGGACTGGCGCGTCTATGGGCGTGAAGGCGAGCCATGCGGCTGCGGCAAGCCGGTCAGCCGCGTGGTGCAGGGCGGGCGTTCCACCTTTTTCTGCGGCTCCTGCCAGAAATAGCAGGCCGCCTGGCTCTTGCGCGGAGCCGCCGCGCTGTCCAATCTCTCCTGCAAAAGGGAGAGAGCACACATGAAGACCCGCATTACCGAACTCTTCGGCATCGAGCATCCGATCATCCAGGGCGGCATGCACTATGTCGGCTTTGCCGAAATGGCCGCCGCCGTCTCCAACGCAGGCGGGCTTGGCATCATCACCGGCCTGACGCAGAAGACCCCCGCCGACCTCGCCAATGAAATCGCGCGCTGCAAGGACATGACCGACAAGCCCTTCGGCGTGAACCTTACGTTCCTGCCCACGGTCAACTCGCCCGATTATCCCGGCTATATCCGCGCGATCATCGAAGGCGGGGTGAAGATCGTGGAGACGGCGGGCAACAACCCCGCGCCGTTCCTGCCCTATTTCAAGGACGCGGGGATCAAGGTCATCCACAAGTGCACTTCGGTGCGCCACAGCGTGAAGGCTGAGAAGGTTGGCTGCGATGCGATTTCGGTCGATGGCTTCGAATGCGGCGGCCATCCGGGTGAGGATGATATTCCCAACTTCATCCTGCTGCCCCGCGCGGCGGAAGAACTGACGATCCCGTTCGTCGCCTCGGGCGGCATGGCCGATGGCCGCAGCCTCGTTGCCGCGCTGGCACTGGGCGCGGAAGGCATCAACATGGGCACCCGCTTCATCGCCACCAAGGAAGCGCCGGTGCATGAAAAGGTGAAGCAGGCGCTCGTCGCTGCCTCCGAGCTCGATACCCGCCTCGTGATGCGCCCCTTGCGCAACACCGAACGCGTGCTGACCAACGCGGCGGTTGAACGCCTGCTCGAAAAGGAACGCCGCCTCGGCCCCGACCTCAAGTTCGAGGACATCATCGAGGAAGTCGCGGGCGTCTACCCGCGCATCATGATGGACGGCGATATGGAAGCGGGCGCGTGGAGCTGCGGCATGGTCGCTGGCCTGATCCACGATATTCCGACGTGCAAGGAACTGGTGGACCGCATCATGGCGCAGGCCGATGGCATCATTCGCGAACGGCTGGCCGGGATGGCCTGAACATGAAAAAGCCCTCTCCCCGCGGTGGGGAGAGGGCTCTTCAAAGTGCTGTTTTCGGGCTCAATCCGCCAGCGTCAGATCCTCGAACCGGCCAAGGTGGAAATCCGCCGAGCCGAACTGGTTTTCGATCATCGTGGCGCGCTTGAAATAGTGGCCGATGGCCAGCTCCACCGTGATGCCGATGCCGCCATGCGTCTGGATCGCGTTTTGGCCCACGAAGTTCAGGCTGCGCGAAACCTTGGCCTTGGCAAGGCTCACCGCCGCCTTGCGCTCAGCCGCGGGCAGATCGAGCTTGAGCGTGCCCATCAGCGCCATCGAGGCGATCTGCTCCACTTCGACGAAGATGTCGGCCATGCGGTGCTGCAGCACCTGGAACTTGCCAATCGGCTGGCCGAACTGCTTGCGCTGCTTGATATAGTCCAGCGTGCCTTCATGCAGCTTGCGGCTGATCCCGCAGGCCTCGCCGCACGCGGCAACCGTGGCCTCATCGACCAGCAACTCAACCAGATCGATGCCGCCGGGGACATGCGCATCGCCTGGGATCGCCACGTTCTCGAAGTAGATTTCGCTCGCCTGAAAACCATCCACGGTCGGGTAATCGCGGCGCACGATGCCGGGCAGGTTGGCGTCGATCAGGAACAGCTCCACGCCTTCGCGCTCCCGCGTGGCCCCGCCGGTGCGTGCGGTGACGAGGAGGTGCGTGGCCCACGGCGCGGCATAGACGACCGCCTTGTGGCCAGAGAGCACAAAGCCCGCGCCATCCGCCTTGGCGGTGGTGCGGATATTGGCGAGGTCATAGCGGCCCTGCGGCTCGGCATAGGCAAAGGCGATCACGGCATTGCCCGCGATGATCTCGGGAATCACCGCATCGGCCATCGCCGCGGGTGCACGCTTCATCGCGCCGCCGCCGATCACCACGGTCTGGAGGTAAGGCTCGATGGCGATGACTTTGCCCAGCTCTTCCATCATGATCATGTTTTCAAGCGCGCCGCCGCCAAGGCCGCCATGCTCTTCGGCAAAGGGCGCGCCCAGAATGCCCAGCTCGGTTGCCAGCGCCTGCCAGATGCCCGGATCGCGGCCTTCGGGGCGCAGCAGCATCTTCTTGCGCGTTTCGAAATCATAGGTGTCGGCCAGAAAGCGCGCGAGCGTGTCGCGCAGCATGACCTGCGTTTCGGTGTAGCTGAAATCCATTGTCCTCAAATCCCGCTTCAGGGCCGCCGCTGCCCTCAGACGCGGCGGCCTCATTTCATGTCACAGACCCAGCACCATCTTGGCGATGATGTTGCGCTGGATCTCGTTCGACCCGCCGTAAATCGTCGTCTTGCGGGTGTTGAAGTAGGTCGGCGCGGCGCGGTGTGCGTAGTCCGGTCCGATGGGATGCTCGTTGTCGCCCTCTCCGAAGCCGCGGAAATAGGGTGCGCCATAATGGCCCACCGCTTCCAGCGTCAGCTCGGTCAGGCGCTGCTGGATTTCCGAACCCTTGATCTTGAGCAGGCTCGATTCCGGCCCCGGACCCTTGCCGGCGCTCTCG
>JBIPOH010000024.1:0-17367 GCA_044379435.1 Novosphingobium sp. | reverse complement strand
CGGACGTGACCATCGGCTGCCTCGTGGTGAAGCGCGAGGAGGCCAAGGGATTTGGCGTGATGGCGGTGGACAAGGCCAGCGTGATCACCGAATTCGTGGAGAAGCCCGACAACCCGCCCGCCATCCCCGGTGATCCGGAGCATTCGCTGGCTTCGATGGGCATCTATGTGTTCGACACCAAGTTTCTGTTCGACGCGCTGCGCCGCGATGCTGCCGACCCCAATTCCAGCCGCGATTTCGGCAAGGACATCATCCCCGACATCGTGAAGAACGGCAAGGCGGTGGCGCACCGCTTCACCGACAGCTGCATCCGTGCTGCCGAGGAAATCGGCGAATACTGGCGCGATGTCGGCACGCTGGACGCCTATTTCGAGGCGAACCTCGATCTGACCGACGTGGTGCCTGCGCTCAACATGTATGACCGCGAATGGCCGATCTGGACCGATCAGGTGGTGGCCGCCCCGGCCAAGTTCGTCCATGATCAGGATGGGCGGCGCGGGATGGCGATTTCCTCGCTGATTTCGCAGGACTGCATCGTCTCGGGCGCGCTGGCGCGGCGTTCGCTGCTGTTTACCGGGGTGAAGATGGGCTCGTTTTCCAGCGTCGATGAAGGGGTGATCCTGCCGTATTGCAACATCGGGCGCGGGGCGCGGCTGAAGCGCGTCATCCTCGATTCCGGCGTGCGCATTCCCGAAGGGCTGGTCGTGGGTGAAGACCCGGTGCTCGACGCAAGGCGCTTCCGCCGCACCGAGAACGGCGTGTGCCTCATCAACAAGACGATGATCGAGCGGCTGAAATGACATTGCGCGTCCTGTCCGTCGCTTCGGAGGCGGTGCCGCTGGTCAAGACCGGCGGGCTGGCCGATGTGGCGGGCGCGCTGCCCGAGGCGCTGGCGCCGCACGGGGTAGCCATGACGACCATGCTGCCGGGCTATCCGGCGGTAATCGCAGCGCTGGGGAAGAAACCCAAGGCGCTGCACACGTGGGACAGCCTGCTGGGCGAACCGGCGCGGCTGCTGGCGGGCAAGATCGGGGCACAGGCGCTGCTGGTGCTCGATGCGCCGGGCTTTTTCGCGCGCGGCGGCGGGCCTTATGGCGATGCAACGGGGCGCGATTGGGGCGATAATGGCAAGCGCTTTGCCGCGTTTGGCCGCGCGGCGGCAGATGTGGCGGGGGGCGCGGTGAGCGGGCTTGGCTTCGATCTGATCCACGCGCACGATTGGCAGGCGGGAATGGCGCTGGCCTATCAGAGGTTCGCTCCGGCTGGACCGCAATTGCCTTCGGTGATCACGATCCACAACATGGCGTTTCAGGGGCACTACGGCGCGGACCTGTTCCCCGCGCTGAAGCTGCCGCCGCAGGCGATGGCGATCGACGGGATCGAATATCACGGCGGGATCAGCTTCCTGAAGGCAGGCCTTGCCGCCGCCAGCCGGATCACCACCGTCAGCCCGACTTATTCGCGCGAGATCCGCGAGCCGGGCTTCGGCATGGGGCTGGAAGGGCTGATCCGGGGGCGCGAGGCGGATGTCAGCGGCATCGTCAACGGGATCGACACGGGCGTGTGGAACCCGGCGAGCGATGCAGCGCTGAAGGCCAGCTACACCGCAAAATCGCTGGGCAAGCGCAAGGCGAACAAGCGCGCGCTGGAGGCGGAGTTCGGGCTTGAGCAGGGGGATGGCCCGCTGTTCATCGTCATCAGCCGGTTGACTTGGCAGAAGGGCATGGACGTGCTGCTCGAAGCCGCCGACCACCTTGTCGGCATCGGCGGGCGGCTGGCGCTGCTGGGATCGGGCGATGTGGCGCTGGAAAGCGGTTTCCATGCCGCCGCCGCGCGCCATCCCGGGCGGATCGGCGTGCGGATCGGCTATGACGAGGCGCTCTCGCACCGGATGCTGGGCGGCGGCGATGCGATCCTTGTGCCCAGCCGGTTCGAGCCTTGCGGGCTGACGCAGCTTTATGGCCTCGCTTACGGCTGCGTGCCCGTGGTCAGCCGCACCGGCGGGCTGGCCGATACGGTGATCGACGCGAACCTTGCCGCGCGGGTGGCCGGGGTGGCGACAGGCGTGCAATTTGACGGAGTGCGCTGGCAGACGCTGGCCGATGCGCTGGCGCGGACGGTACAGCTATATCATCAGCCCGGTGTGTGGAGCAGCCTGCAACGTGCTGGCATGAAAGCCGATTTCTCGTGGGGCCTGAGCGGGCAGGCCTATGCCGATCTCTACAGGAGCCTGACGGAAGCGCCATGATCCAGACCATTCCGACAACGCCGTTCACAGACCAGAAGCCGGGCACTTCGGGCCTGCGCAAGAAGGTTCGCGTGTTTGCGCAGGCGAACTACGCGGAGAACTTCATCCAGGCGGTGTTCGATGCGGTTTCGCCCGCGCCGGGCTCCACACTCGTGATCGGCGGCGACGGGCGCTATCACAACCGCACGGTCATTCAGACGGCGATCCGCATCGCAGCGGCAAATGGCTATGGCCGCGTGCTGGTGGGGCAAGGCGGCATCCTTTCCACTCCCGCCGCCAGCCACGTGATCCGCAAATATGGCGCGAGCGGCGGGCTGATCCTTTCGGCCAGCCACAATCCCGGCGGGCCGGACGAGGATTTCGGCATCAAGTACAATATCGCCAACGGCGGCCCCGCGCCCGAGGCGATTACCGATGCAATCTTTGCCCGCACCAAGACCATTGACCGCTGGCTGACGGTTGAGGCGGCGGACGTCGATCTCGACAGGTTGGGGACGCAGGACGTCGCCGGGATGGCGGTTGAAGCGATCGACTCGGTGGCTGACTGGGCCGATCTGATGGAGACGCTGTTCGATTTTCCCGCAATCCGAGCAGCGGCGGCGAACGGGCTGACGATGGCATTCGATGCGATGCATGCGGTGACCGGGCCATACGCCACCGAAGTGCTGGAGAGACGGCTGGGCTTTTCGCCTGGCACGGTGCGCAACGGCGTGCCGCTGGAGGATTTTGGCGGGCACCACCCCGATCCCAACCGGGTCCACGCGCACGAACTGTTCGAGACGATGTTAAGCGCCGATGCGCCGGATTTCGGCGCGGCTTCGGATGGCGACGGCGACCGCAACCTGATCGTGGGCAAGGGCATTTTCATCACGCCTTCCGACAGCCTCGCGATGCTGGCGGCGAACGCCCACCTTGCGCCGGGCTATGCCAACGGGCTGGCCGGGATCGCGCGTTCGATGCCGACCAGCGCGGCGGCGGACCGGGTGGCCGAGGCGCTGGGCATTCCGGCGTTCGAGACGCCGACGGGATGGAAGTTCTTCGGCACGCTGCTCGATGCCGGGAAAGCCACGATCTGCGGCGAGGAAAGCGCCGGGACCGGATCGGACCATGTGCGCGAGAAGGACGGCGTCTGGGCCGTGCTGCTCTGGCTCAATATCCTTGCAGCGCGGGGCGAGAGCGCGGCGCAGATCGCGCAGGCGCACTGGGCGAAATATGGCCGCAACTACTATGCGCGGCATGATTACGAGGCGCTGCCAAAGGACGTGGCCGAGGCGCTGATGGCGGCGCTGGAGGCATCGTTTCCCGCTCTGCCGGACAAAGCGTTCGGACCGCTGACAGTCGCGGCGGCAGACAGCTTTGCTTACACCGATCCGGTCGATGGGTCGTTCAGCGCCAATCAGGGGCTGCGCGTGCTGTTCGAAGGCGGATCGCGCATCGTGCTGCGGCTTTCTGGCACGGGCACCGAAGGCGCGACCTTGCGGCTCTATCTGGAGCGCTATGAACCGGCAGGCGGCACGATCGATGCCGATACCGATGCGATGCTGTCTGATCTGATCGCCGCTGCCGAAGCAATTGCCGGGATCGCTGCGCGCACCGGGCGGAGCGCGCCTGACGTGATTACATGACCCTGATTTCGGTGCGCGCGCCGCGTGCCGAGGCGGTTTCGCTGTGCCTGTTTGATGGCGAGACGGAGACCCGCGTGGCGATGGCGCGTGAGGGGGACAATTGGGTGGCCGAGGCCCCTCTCCCCGGCACGCGCTATGGCCTGCGCGCGCACGGCGAATGGGCGCCGGAGCGCGGGCTGTGGTTCGATCCGGCCAAGCTGCTGGTCGATCCGCGCTCGGTAGAGCTGGACCGGGCGTTTCAGTTCAGCCCGGCGCTTTCGGAATACGGTGTGGATACCGCGCCGCTGGTGCCGCGTGCAATCTGGCCCGGCGCGTTGCCGGAAGTGCCCTTGCAGCCGCCGCAGTTCCGGCGCGGCGGGCTGATCTACGAAGTCAATGTGCGCGCGCTCACCATGCTGCACCCGGAGGTGCCGCAGGCGCAGCGCGGGACAGTGGCGGCGCTGGCCCATCCGGCGGTGCTGACGCATCTCGAAAAGCTGCACGTGAGCGCGGTCGAACTGATGCCGATCACGGCGTGGATCGACGAGCGGCATCTGCCGCCGCTGGGCCTCAGCAATGCCTGGGGCTACAATCCGGTCGTACCAATGGCGCTTGATCCGCGGCTATGCCCGGGCGGGGTGGCCGAATTGCGCGAAACGGTCATGGCGCTGCACGCGCGGGGGATCGGCGTGATCCTCGATCTGGTGTTCAACCACACCGGCGAAAGCGATATTCTGGGGCCGGTGCTGAGCTTTCGCGGGCTGGACAACGCGGCTTATGCGCATGAGCCGGACGGGCGGCTGATCAACGACACCGGCTGCGGCAATACGCTGGATTTCGCCAATCCGGCGGTGCGCGCGCTGGTGATAGAGAGCTTGCGCCATTTCGTGCGCCACTGCGGCGTCGATGGTTTCCGCTTCGATCTGGCGACCGTGATGGCGCGCGGGCCGGGCTTTGCAGCGGATGCGCCGATCTTTGCCGAGATCGCGGCGGACCCTTGGCTGGCGGACAGAGTGCTGATTGCCGAGCCGTGGGACATCGGCCCCGGCGGCTATCAGCTGGGGCGGTTTCCGGCGCACTGGCTGGAATGGAACGACCGCTACCGCGACGATGTGCGGCGCTTCTGGCGCGGCGATGCGGGGGCGGGCCTGCTGGCCACACGGATTGCGGGATCTTCCGACATCTTCGGGCCGGACTGCCGCGCAGTAAGCTATCTGGCGGCGCATGACGGGTTCACGCTGGCGGATACGCTGGCCTACGCGCAACGCCGAAACCATGCCAACGGAGAGGACAACCGTGACGGGCACGGCGAAAACTTCAGCTGGAACAACGGCGCGGAAGGGCCAAGCGACGATCCCGCGGTGCTGGCGCGCCGCGCCGCGCTTGCGCGAGCGATGCTGGGCACGCTGTTCGTGAGCACCGGCACGATCATGCTGACGGCGGGCGATGAGTTTGGCCGCAGCCAGCAGGGCAACAACAATGCCTATGCGCAGGACAATGCAGTAACATGGTTCGATTGGGAAAACCGCGATCGCGCGCTGGAGGACCATGTGGCCGCACTGGCCGCGTGGCGCGCATCCCGCGACATGGTGCAGTTTCCGCAAGACGGCACATGGCGCGCGCTGGATGGGGCCGCGATGGATGCGGCACGCTGGGAAGACGCGGCAACGCAGGGGTTCACCTGGGAATGCGGGCCAGGAACCACGCCGCACCAAAGCTGGCAGATCGACCGCGCCGCCGCCCGCGCCGGGCCGCTTGACAAGAATTCCGCAGCAGACTGATCCCGCGCGCAGGGCGCACGTCGCGGCTCTGCGCCGTCCTGTCGCAAGCGGGCGGACTGGGCCACTGCCGCCATAGTTTGGCCGCATCGCTGCTTGCAGATGGCCGGATGGATCGCCATCTGCGCCGCGCAAGGCAGCGCGAGCCAGCCTGTGCCGGAGATGATCGCCGCCCATGTCACGCTGTCCCCGTAGCGCTGCACTCTCATGCCGCTGTCATTCGCGATGCCCGCGCTTGCCGCGCCTTGCGGCAGTGCAGCATAAAGTGATAGCGGCGCGCGCATGACCAGCCCTGTGACCCTTTCGCGCGGCCCTGACCGCCGCCTGCTGGTTTCGATCCACGACGTTTCACCGCGTTTCGAGCGCGAGGTGGATATGCTGGCGGAGCGGCTGGCGCGGCATGTGGGCGAGGCGCGGTTTGCCATGCTGGTGATCCCCGACCACTGGCGCGGCGCGCCGATTGCCGGGAACGCGGCCTTTGCAGCGCGCCTGCGCGGCTGGGCCGACCAGGGCATCGAGATGTTCCTCCACGGCTGGAGCCACAAGGACGAGACGCCCGCGCGCGAAGGCCTTGCTGCGATCAAGGGCAAGCATATGACCGCGGGCGAAGGCGAGTTCCTGAACCTGCCGCAGGCCGAAGCGCTGGCGCGGATGCGCGAGGGGCGCGCGCTGGTGGAAGATGTGATCGGCCGCCCGGTAGCAGGCTTCATCGCGCCGGCCTGGCTCTATGGCGAAGGCGCGCATGCCGCGCTGCGCGAGCTCGGCTTTGCGCTGGCCGAGGATCATATGAAGGTGTGGCGCCCCGCCAGCGGCGAGGTGCTGGCCAAGGGTCCGGTCATCACCTGGGCCAGCCGCAGCACGGCGCGGATTGCCAGTTCGCTGTTTGCCGCCGCACTGGGCCGGGCCGCCCTGCCCTTCACCCGCACGATCCGCGTGGCGGTGCATCCCGGCGACACCACCGTGCCCGCGCTGCTGGACAGCATAGATACGACGCTGGCGCGGTTCGTGCGCACGCATGCGCCTTCGCGCTATGCCGATCTGAGTGCAGCGCCATGAATGCGCTGTCGGCGGATATCAGTCGGTTGACGCCCGCCGGTGCGCAGCCACTGCGCGTGCTGACCTTCCTGCACAGCTTCGAGCCGGGCGGCGTGGAACGCGTGGCGCTGCGGCTGCATGAGGCATGGCGCGCTGAGGGGCTTGATGCGCGCCTCGTCATGGGGCGCACGGCAGGTGCGATGAAGCGCGAGTGGCCGGGGCTGGAACTGGAGGTGCTCGGCAGCGAGCGCATCCCCAGTGCGGCGTGGGAGACGCTGTGGCTGATCTTCCATCTGCCGCGCGCGATCCGGCGAATTCGGCCCGATGTGATGTTTTGCGCAGGCAATTCGTACACGATTGTCGCGGTCATGATGCGCCTCCTGCTGGGCAACGCCTGTCCGCCGATTGTCGCCAAGATCAGCAATGATCTGACGCGGCAGGATCTGCCTGCCCCCGCCCGGCCATTTTACCGGCTGTGGCTGCGCATTCAGGGGCGGATGCTGCAACGGCTTGTCGGCATGGCCCCACCGATGCGCGCGGAGATTGCCGCCCTGATGGGCGCGGCGGACGCGCGCATTGCGGTGATCGACGATCCCTCGCTGGCGGAAGCCGATATCCAGCGCATGGCCGCCGCGCGTGATGCGGCGCAGGCCGCGCCCCGCGCGCCCGGAAGGCGCTTCCTCGCCATCGGGCGGCTGGCGGCACAAAAGAACTTTCCGCTGCTTCTGGATGCTTTCGCACGGATAGCCGGACCGGACGACCGCTTGGCCATCATCGGCGAAGGCTCTGCGCGGCGGGCGCTGGAGGCGCAGATTTTGCGGCTGGGGCTGACGGAAAAGGTGCGCCTGCCCGGCCATGTCAGCCCGCTCGATGCCGAACTGGCGGCGGCCGATGCACTGGTGCTTTCCTCGGATTACGAAGGTGTTCCCGCCGTTGTGGCAGAGGCGCTGGCCGCCGGGCTGCCGGTTGTTTCCACGCGGTGCAGCGTGAGCATGGACGACATGCTGGGCGGCGGGCGCTTTGGCCTGCTGGTGCCGGTGGGCGATGCGGCAGCGCTGGCGCAGGCGATGAGCACCATCGGCGACCTGAAATTTGATGTCAGCGCCGCGCGCGATCAAGCGCGGCGGTTCACCGTGGAGATAGCTTCGCATCGCTATCGGGCGCTGATGGAAGGCCTCGCCCATGCTTGAATCCGATGGCGAAGCAGGCCCCACGAAGGACAATCCCGCAATGGTTCCTCCCGAAGCGCTGACCGAAACCCTTCCCCCCCCGGTATTGCCGACTACACTGCCCAGTGTCGCGCCGCTGGAGCGCAATCTGCGCAAGTGGAGCGCGTGGCTGGGGCCGGCGATCTCGGTCGCCATCCTCGTCGCGGTGCTGTGGCAGCTGCGCAAGATCGATTGGTGGCAGGTCTGGTCGATCGTGCCCACGTCCCCGTGGATCTGGCTGGTGCTGGCCGCCAGCTATTTTGCCGGGCCGGTGGCGGACTGGATCATCTTCCGCAAGCTGTGGGGCATTCCGGTTTCGGGCATCTTCCCGCTGCTCAAGAAGCTGATCGGCAACGAATTGCTGCTGGGCTATGTCGGTGAAGTCTATTTCTACGATTGGGCGCGCCGCCATGTGAAGATGGAAGGCTCGCCGTTTGGCGCGGTAAAGGACGTGGCGATTCTTTCGGCGCTGGCGGGCAATATCATGACCGTGCTGCTGCTGATCGCGACATGGCCGATCATCAGCCAACTGGGGCTCGATGGCGCGGGAAGCGGTGATGGCAATGTGCTGGCCACCTCGATCGGCGTGGTGCTCGTCACCAGCCTGGTGATCATGTTCTTCCGCAATGGCCTGCTCAGCCTGCCAAAGGCCGATCTCGGGTTCGTCTTCGTCGTCCACACCTTGCGCATCGTGGCCAATACCGGCCTTTCCGCGCTGGCCTGGCACCTGATCCTGCCCGGCGTGGGCATCGCTTCGTGGCTGCTTTTCGCAACCGTTCGCCTGCTTCTGTCCCGCCTGCCGCTCATTCCCAATAAAGACATCGCGTTTGCGGGAATCTCGACTCTGCTGGTCGGTAGTCAGGTTCAGACTAGCGACATGATCGCCATGATAGCGCTCCTTATCGTGGCAACGCATGTGGTGTTGTTCATGGGTCTGGTGGTGCTTGATCTGGTGCAGAAGGAGAAGAACGCGTGAAACGGGTCATCTTCCTTGGCGGTGTACTTGCGCTGCTCACGGCAGCGGCACCGATCCCTTCCACGCCCGAACTCGGCAAAGCCGAAGGCCAGTGCCGCCCGGGCGAAAGCGGGCCTGCGTTCCTCGTCGATCTCATGGGCCTGAAGGACCGCACAGGCCGCGTGAAGATCGAGGTCTACCCGGCCAACGACACCGATTTTCTGGCAGACGACAACGTGCTGATCATGGCGGGCAAGACCTTCCGCCGCGTGGAAGTGGCGGTGCCTGCCGAACCGGTGCCCCGCGTGTGCGTGCGCCTTCCCGGCCCCGGCACGTATGCGGTGACGGTGCTGCATGATCGCAACACCGACCGCAAGTTCAGCCTCAGCCAGGATGGCATCGGATTTTCGGGCAATCCCAAGCTGGGCTGGTCGAAGCCCAAGGCCAGCGCCGTCGCGACCAATGCGGGCGGCGGGCTAACCACATTGCGCCTCGTGATGAACTACCGTAACGGACTGTTCTCGTTCGGACCGCTCAAACGATCCTAGGGATTCCCCATGAAGCTCGTTGATGTCTGCGCCTTCTACGCGCCCAAGGGCGGCGGTGTGCGCACTTATGTTGATCGCAAGCTGAAGGCCGGTGCCGCATTGGGCCACGAGGTCGTGGTCATCGCGCCGGGCGAGGAAACACGCGTGGAAGAGCGCGGGCCGAATGCGCGCATCGTGTGGCTGAAAAGCACGCTGTTCCCGCTCGATTTCAACTACCGCTACTTCAGCGATGTGCGCGCGCTCTATGCCGCGCTGGACCGCGAGGCGCCCGACATGATCGAGGCCTCTTCGCCTTGGCGCAGCGCGAGCCTTGTCGGCGAATGGCCCGGCACGGCCCCGCGCGCGCTGATCATGCATGCCGATCCGCTTTCGGCCTATGCCTACCGCTGGTTTGACGGGGTGGCGCCGCGCCCGGTGATCGACAAGGCGTTCGACCGCTACTGGCGGCACTTGCGCAAGCTCGACACACAGTTCGACATGATCGTGAGCGCAAGCCAAGGCCTGTCGGACCGGCTGGCCAAGGGCGGGCTTGCCGGGGTGGTCACCAATCCCATGGGCGTCGATCCCGGCGTGTTTTCCCCCACGCACCGCGACGAGCGGCTGCGCAAGGGGCTGCTGGGCCTGTGCGAATTGCCCGAGGATGCAACGCTGCTGATCGGTGTGGGCCGCTTCGCGCCGGAAAAGCGCTGGCCGATGCTGGTCGATGCCGTGACGGCGGCGGGCACACACCGCCCGGTGGGCATGGTGCTGGCCGGGCAAGGCCGCGATCTCAAGTCCATTGAAAAGCGCATCGCGGGCAATCCTCATATCCGCATCCTTGAGCCGATCTCGAACCGCGCCGAGCTTGCCCGCGTGATGGCCAGCGCCGATGCGCTGGTCCATGGCTGCGAGGCGGAGACGTTCTGCATGGTGGCAGCCGAAGCGCGCGCCAGCGGCCTGCCGCTGATCGCTCCGGATGAAGGCGGCGCGGCCGATCAGGCCCGCGATTCAGGTGGGTGGATCTACGAATCCGGCAATGCGGCAGCGGCGGCGGAGACCATCATCGAATACTGCCTCGCGCGCGAAAGCGGGATCGACGGCCCGCGCGCCCAGATCCCCAGCCCGCGCGTGATGGACGACCACTTTGCGGAACTGTTCGCCCACTACGAACGGCTGGTGCGCGAAGCCCGCCGCCAGCCGGGGCCGCGCCGAGCCGCCTGAACCCTTACGCAAAAACCATTGCCACGCGCCTCGCCCCGCAACGGCCAGTGGCGCTGCGGCCACGGTTCGTCGCATGAGCGCCGCTCCGGGGTTGGATCGTCAAGGTTTGCGTGGCCTTAGTTGCGCTCAGGGTTGCTAATGCGCACAGGGTCAGAAAGAGCGATGAACATCAATCGGCGCCACATGCTGGGCGCCCTTGCAGGAACTGCCGCCTCGCTTGCGCTGCCGCGCGCCAGTTCGCAGGCACAGGCGCAGGAAGTGGACCTTCCGGGCGGGACCTTCTGGGGCACCGTGCCTGTGCCCGATGCCGATGCCCCGGTGCTGGCGGGCGGGCAAACCTCCATCGCGCGTTCGGGCATTCTCCCGCTGCTGCCGCGCGCGCTGGCCGCGCTGGACCGGCACGGCGCAGCGATTGCGCTGCGCGACCGGATCGGCATTGTTGATTTTGCGCAGCCTTCGCGGGAGGCACGCTTCCATATCGTCGATCTGGCAGGTGGCACGGTTTCCGCGCCGCTGCTGGTGGCGCATGGCAAAGGATCAGACCCGGCAAACCGCGGAATTGCCGAGCATTTCTCCAACCGCGTCGGCTCGGACGCGTCCTCGCGCGGAAGCTATGTGACCGGGCAGCTCTACCATGGCCGCCATGGCCGTTCGCGGCGGCTGATCGGGCTCGACCCGGAAAACGACCGCGCGCTGGAACGCGGCATCGTGATCCACGCCGCCAGCTATGTCGATCATTCGCTGGTCGCGGTGCAAGGCCGCATCGGGCGCAGCCAGGGCTGCTTTGCGGTGAACCCGCGCGTGATTGCGCAAGTGCTCGAACAGCTCGGCGCGGGCCGCCTGCTCTTCGCGACCACTTAGGCGGGCGATAGCACCCAAGCCCGCTCACCCTGAGCTTGTCGAAAGGTGCTGGCGCGGCCCTTGTGCATGATGCTTCGACAGGCTCAGCATGAGGGGGGTGTGGAGGGTTTCAGCTGGGCTTTTTCGCCAGCAGCGCCATCCGCAGGCACCGGCACACAACTTCGTCCCGCTGGTTGAGCGCCTCGTGCGCGAAGGTCACGATCCCGGCATCGGGGCGGGACTTGCTGGCGCGCAGCTCCACCACTTCGCTGGTGGCGCGCAGGGTATCGCCGAGGAACACCGGCTTCGGCATCACCAGCTTGTCATAGCCCAGATTGGCTACGAGCGTGCCGACAGTGGTATCGCCAACCGATAGCCCGACCATCAGCGCAAACGTGAAAGTGCCGTTCACGAGGATCTGCCCGAACTCGCTGGCGCGTGCGGCCTCGGCATCGATATGCAGCGGCTGCGGGTTGTGCGTCATCACCGAGAACAGGAGGTTGTCCGTCTCGGTGACGGTGCGGCGGATTTCGTGGGTGAGCTTGTCGCCCACCTGCCATTCATCGAAGTAGCGGCCTGCCATGACTAGTCCTCCTTTGCCTTCTCCACGCGCACCAGCAGCGCCTCGACTTGCACTTGCGAGCCGACCGCGACGGTCAGTTCCGCCACCGTGCCATCAAACGGCGCGGTGAGCGCGTGTTCCATCTTCATGGCTTCGAGGACGAGCAGCTTCTGGCCCTTGGTGACGGTGTCGCCTGCGGTGACTTCAACAGCGATGACCTTGCCGGGCATGGGGGCGAGGATGGCGCCATCGGAGGCTGCGCCGCCGAGGCCGCCGGAAACCCGCGCGGGACTGAGCTTCCACGTGGCCCCCTGCATGGTCACCAGCAGGACATCGCCATCATCCGAAACCAGCGGATAGGTCTTCTGATCGTAGCTGACGCGGCCATCCGTGCGACCAGTCCATTGCCCACCACGGTCACTGAAACGAACCGTGGTCTGGTTCGGTGCATTGAGCCTGAAACCAGTTTCTGCGGGAGAGGCTGTGCGCCCCGCAAGGCGCTGAGCGACAAGGTCACAAAGCCATTCGGGCAATTCGACGTCGCCGGTAACTTCCGCGAGGTGCCGATCAATAAAGCCGGTATCGATCAGCTCGCGAACGAAGTCCGGCATCACGACAAGGGCACCGAGAAATGACGCATTGGTCTTCAGCGGCCAGACACGGGTATCACAGGCCATCTTAGACAGGCCAACGATTGCCTCAATCCGGCTCTCGGCGTGGCAGATCAGCTTGGCCACCATGGGATCGTACCACGGCGAAATGGTGTCGCCCTCGGCAACGCCGGTCTCGACACGCAGGCGTACATCCGGCGTCGTTTCCATTGGCGCGGTGCCATGCTCGTGAAGCCACCTTGTGGGTCGAACAGTGGCCGGGATGGAAAACCGTTCTAGCGTGCCGGTAACGGGCAAAAACCCGCGTCCCGGATCCTCTGCATAGAGCCGCGCTTCCATCGCCCAGCCGTTGATGCTCAGTTCGTCCTGCCGCTTGGGCAGCGGTTCCCCGCTCGCCACGCGCAGTTGCCACTCAACCAGATCGACGCCGGTGATTTCCTCCGTCACCGGATGCTCCACCTGCAGGCGGGTGTTCATTTCCATGAACCAGATGCGATCCGCGCGCAGGCCTTCGCTGGCGTCGGCGATGAATTCGATCGTGCCCGCGCCGACATAGTCGACCGCCTTGGCCGCCTTCACCGCCGCCGCGCAGAGTGCCTCGCGCGTTGCTTCGTCCATGCCCGGCGCGGGGGCTTCCTCGATCACTTTCTGGTGGCGGCGCTGGAGCGAGCAGTCGCGCTCGAACAAGTGCACCACGTTGCCGTGGGTATCGCCGAACACCTGCACCTCGATATGGCGCGGCGCCAAGATGTACTTCTCGATCAGCACATGCGCGTTACCGAACGAGGCCGCCGCCTCGCGCTGGCACGAGGCGAGCGCGTCGGCAAAGTCCGCCGCCGCCTCCACCTTGCGCATCCCCTTGCCGCCCCCGCCCGCGACGGCTTTGATCAGCACTGGATAGCCGATTTCGGCGGCGCGTTCGGCAAGGAAGGCCGGGTCCTGGTTCTCGCCCATATAGCCCGGCGTGACCGGCACACCTGCCGCAGCCATCAGCGCTTTAGCTGCATCCTTTAGGCCCATCGCGGTGATGCTGGCAGGCTTCGGCCCCACCCAGATCAGCCCGGCATCGATCACGGCTTGAGCGAACTCCGCGTTCTCCGAAAGAAAACCATAACCGGGATGGATAGCCTCCGCGCCCGTCGCCTTGGCGGCGGCGATGATCTTCTCGCCCACCAGATAGCTCTCGCGCGCCGGGCTCGGGCCGATATGCACCGCCTCGTCCGCAGCCCTCACATGCAGCGCCTTGGCATCGGCATCGGAATAGACCGCAACGGTGCGGATGCCCATCGCGCGCGCCGTGCGGATGATGCGGCAGGCAATTTCGCCGCGATTGGCGATGAGGAGAGACTGGATCATGCGCCGCACCCTTCCGTGCGTGAGGAGAACGTGAGGTTCATCACCTTCCACGCGCCGTTCTCGCGGACGAGATCGAAGTGATCGTAGCCGCAGCTGACCAGCTTGCCGCCCATCAGGATCGTGAACGGCGCCCAGACCAGCGCGACATCGCCGTCCTGCTCGATGACGGGATGGGTGATCCGCTCGATGAAGCCGGAGCCGGGCGTCATCCGCGCGGCATATTCGGTGAAGCTGCGGCTGCGCAGGCCGCTTGCCCCGCCCGCAAACGTGCCGCGCCCGGTGACGCGGCCTTCGGGATAGACGAGCTTCAGCAGCGCAGGCGCGTCGCCGGTTTCAAGCGTGGCGAGCAGCGCTTCGACGGTTGCAAGCACCTCCTTATCCGCGAAATCGGGCGGCGGCAGGCGTTCGGCTTGCGGCAACGGCGCAGCGGCGAGCGCGAGGGCGGAGAGCAGGCCGCTCAACATGCGCTGCCCCAATCACCGCGCACGGTGCGGCTGCGCGTGCCCTCGGTCATCGTGAGGGCAGCGGGGCCTGAGGCGCTATCGGATTCAGGGTTCGACTGGACCTTGCCAGTGCGGCGGATCGCCAGCTTGCGCCCACCGCAACCCACCGCGCCGCGCCCTTCGCCGAGGGACTGGAACTGCGCGTCGGTGATCTTGCAGGTGGCAAGTCCCTGATCGGTCCGCATCAGGAAATCACTGCCGATCATGAAGATGTAGGTGCTGCGGCCCTGGCTGAAGAGGAACTGACAGCCGGTTTCCTGCGTGCTCTCCATGTCCCTGTCAGACAAGGGCAGCAAGGCGGACGGCACGCGCGCGGCGCTTTGGGCCGGAGACGGAAGGGCGGCGCTGGTGAGGAGCGCTGCGGCGGCGAGGAAGGGTTTTGTCATGGCTCTGGCCTTAATTCCTCCCCGAGCTAGTCTCGGGGAGGTGGCAGCGCGCAGCGCTGACGGAGGGGGAAATCCGATGCTGAAAGATATTGCGCCGAAGCCGCAATCCGGCGCCATCGACAAGGCTCGCAAGCTGCGCGGCGAAATGTCGCTGCCCGAAGGCCTGCTCTGGCGCGAACTGCGCGCGCGGCTCGGCGGTCTCAAATTTCGCCGGCAGCATCCGAGCGGGGCCTATGTGCTCGACTTCTTTTGCAACGATGCACGCCTTGCCATTGAAATTGATGGCGAAGGGCACGGCATGGGCCATCGGCCCGCCCGCGACGCAGCGCGCGATGCGTGGTTCGCCAAAGCAGGGATTGAGACGTTGCGCATCCCGGCGCGCGAGGTTCTGGCCGATCTTGGAGCGGTGATCCAGGGTATCGTTGCAGCTTGCGCCAAGCGTCTCCCCCTCCACCACCCTGCGGGCGGTCCCCCTCCCCGAGACAAGCTCGGGGAGGAATGAGGACAAATCCCTCCCCGAGCTCGCCTCGGGGAGGTGGCAGCGCGCAGCGCTGACGGAGGGGCAAACTCCCATCACATGCGGAACACCCCAAACCGAGGCGCCTCCGTGATCGGTGTTTCGAGGCAGACACCCAGCGCCAGCCCCAGCACATCGCGCGTCTGGACGGGATCGATCACCCCGTCATCCCACAGCCGCGCCGTCGCGTAATAAGGATTGCCCTCGTCCTCGTATTTCTGGCGGATCGGGGCCTTGAAGGCTTCGGCCTCTTCCGGCGTCCACTTGTCCGCATCGCGGTGGACAGTGGCCAGCACGCTCGCCGCCTGCTCCCCGCCCATCACGCTGATGCGCGCGTTGGGCCAGGTGAAGAGGAAGCGCGGGTCATACGCGCGGCCGCACATGCCGTAGTTGCCAGCGCCAAAGCTGCCGCCGATCAGCACTGTCAGCTTGGGCACCTGTGCGGTGGCGACGGCGGTGACGAGCTTTGCGCCATGTTTGGCAATACCTTCCGCCTCATACTTGCCGCCGACCATGAAGCCAGAAATGTTCTGCAGGAACAGCAGCGGAATGCGTCGCTGGCAGGCGAGTTCGATGAAATGCGCGCCTTTCTGGGCGCTTTCGGAGAACAGCACGCCGTTGTTGGCGAGGATCGCCACCGGCATCCCCCAGATATGCGCAAAGCCGCAGACGAGCGTGGCGCCGTAGTGCGCCTTGAACTCGTGGAACTCGCTGCCATCGACGATCCGGGCGATGACTTCGTGGACATCGTAAGGCGCGCGCACATCGTCGGGGATGATGCTGTAGAGCTCTTCGGGGTCATACTTCGGCGGGCGCGGGGCTATGGCGCCCTGCACCCCGGCAGGCCCGGGCCCCAGATGGCTGACGATATCGCGCACAATGGTGAGCGCGTGCTCGTCGTTGTCCGCCAGATGATCGACGACGCCGGATTTCCGCGCATGGAGATCGCCGCCGCCCAGCGCTTCGGCGCTGATCTCCTCACCCGTCGCGGCCTTTACCAAGGGCGGCCCTGCAAGAAAGATCGTGCCCTGTTCGCGCACGATCACGCTTTCGTCGCTCATTGCGGGCACATAGGCTCCGCCTGCGGTGCAACTGCCCATGACGCTGGCGATCTGCGGAATGCCCTGCGCGCTCATGTTGGCCTGGTTAAAGAAGAACCGCCCGAAGTGGTCGCGGTCGGGGAAGACTTCGGCCTGGTTGGGCAAATTCGCCCCGCCGCTGTCGACCAGATAGACGCAGGGCAAGCGGTTTGCCGCCGCGATTTCCTGCGCGCGGATGTGCTTCTTCACCGTCATCGGGAAGTACGTGCCGCCCTTCACCGTCGCATCGTTGGCAAAGATCATGCACTGGCGGCCCGAGACCCGGCCAATGCCGGTGATGATGCCCGCCGCCGGGACTTCATCGCCGTACATCCCGTTTGCCGCCAGCTGGCCCACTTCGAGGAACGGCGAGCCGGGATCGAGCAGGCGCTCCACCCGCTCACGCGGCAGCAGCTTGCCGCGCGACACGTGGCGGGCGCGCGATTTTTCATCGCCACCCAGCGCCGCCTTTGCCACGCGGGCGCGCAGTTCCGCCGCCAGCGCGCGGTTGTGCGCGGCGCGGGCCGCAGCCTCCGGGCTCGAAAGATCGAGATTGGAGGAGAGGACGGGCGCGCTCATCCGTGTGCGCCGATCAGTTCGCGGCCGATCAGCATACGGCGGATCTCATTGGTGCCCGCGCCGATATCGAGGAGCTTGGCATCGCGCAGATAGCGCTCGACCGGCCAGTCCTTGGTATAGCCTGCGCCGCCCAGCGCCTGCACCGCTTCGCCCGCCACGCGGAAGGCGGCCTCGCTGCCGAGCAGGATCACGCCCGCCGCATCGAAGCGCGTCGTCTGCCCCGCATCCGCCGCGCGCGCGACGGCATAGGTATAGGCGCGGGCCGATTGCAGCGCGACGTACATGTCGGCCACTTTGCCCTGCATCAGCTGGAAGGTACCAATGGGCTTGCCGAACTGCTTGCGCTCGCGGACATAGG
>JBIPOH010000023.1:0-17412 GCA_044379435.1 Novosphingobium sp. | reverse complement strand
GCGGTCGGCCCATGCGGCATATGGCATGGCCTGCCCGCCCGAAGTGTGCGCGGGCATGGCCAGCGTCGCGCCAGTGGCGAGCGGCGCGACCGGCCCGGAGCGGGGAACATCACGGCTTTCGAAAACCTTGTTGGTTTCGCGGAAGGTGAAGCTGTTGACCGCCGGGTTCAGCCACTGCTCGCGCATGGAGATCACGGCGGGGGAGGGGCCTGCAGGAGCACTCTGCGCCGAGGCGGCCACGGGGGCCAAGGCAACACTTGCCGCCAGTACGGCATGGCGCAGGCTAATGGTCATCAGAATACCTCTCTCCGGTTATTGTTATGGAGAATACCAATGACCGGAGAGCGGGAAAAGCTCTTTCAGGCGGCGAGGCCGATTTCGGCCGCATCGGCCCAGTTGCCATGGAGGCCAAAGCGCAGGCGGATGGGGATTTGTACGGTGGCGACAGGGCCTTTCGCGATCTCCAGTGCATCGAAAATCAGCAGATCGCTGCGGTGTTCCTCCAGCCGGTTGCACACCTGCAGGATCCAGCCATCGCCTTCGGGCGCGGTTTTGCTGCGTGGCACGAAGCAGGGCTCCTGCAAGCTTGAGATCGGGCCGCACCACCAGTGCTGTTCCGCGCCAGTTTCCAGATCCTTGTGGAACAGGCAGTTCATCAAGAGGCCCGCCGCGCTGCCGCCCTTGAGTTCGACCGGGCGGCGTACATCCATTTCGAGGAACCAGCCGTGGCGGGTTTTCTGCCCCGTGAAGCGGTCGTCGATGCGGGGGAACTCGCCCATCGCATCGGAGAGCTTCACGATCTCGGCAAAGTCCTCGCCGTTGCTGGCCATGTCGACCACCCAGTCGGTCGGATAGCTCATCGCTTCCATCCCGTTGAACGGCGCGCCGTGGACGTCGGGGAAGAAGGGGAACATGTTGTTCTTCGCCTCGCAGGTGACGAAGTGGACCTTGCTGCCCTCCTGCCAGGCATTGAGCACGTGGCTGGCAAAGCAGTTATCCCGCTTGAACCAGCGAATGTCGTCCTGCGTCACCCCGTCGCGGCGGGGGATCACGCCGAGGTAGACCGGCATGGTCGTATCGAAGCCGAAGTGCGGCTTGCCCTGTTCGAGCCGCTCCCAGCTGCCAATCGAGGGCACGATATGGAGCACGAGGTAATCCTCGGTGATCCCGAAATCGTGCATCATGCAATAGTAGGGCGCCTTGAACCACACCTCGCGGACAAGCTCGCCCTCGGGGCTCACTTCCATGTAGGTCACGTCGTCGGTGCAAAGCCCCCCGGCTGCATAGCCGATGGCGACCATGTTGCCGGTCTTCGGATCGACCTTGGGATGCGCGGTGAAGGTCTGCCCGGTCATCTTGCCGCCGAACTTTTCATAGCCATGGGTTTCCATGGTGGCCGGGTCCATCACCAGGCCGGGGCTGTCTTCCTTCAAGGCCCAAAGCTTGCCGCCGAAGACAAAGGCGTTGGTGTTGGCCGTGCCGCGGATTTCGCCTTTCACCGCCTCGTCGTCGGTCAGCGGATTGCGGTAGGCCCCGAACAGGCCCTTTCCCGCCGCGTTTTCCAGCTTCCACTTGTCCGTCTTCGCCCAGCGCTGGCAGAAATCGACCTGACCATCGTGGATGTGGAAGCGCGTGATCATGCCATCGCCGTTGAACGCGATATCGTCGCCCAGACGCGGAGGAAATTGCGGGTCGGGCTGGACGCGGAAGAACGCGCCGTTTAGCTCTGCCGGGATCGTGCCTTCGTGCGCGAGGTCCGCGATGTCGGCCTCGATCCGCGAAGGGGTGTTGAACCCGGTGAAGCTCGGACTGTTGGGGAAATGGGCCATGGCACGTCCTCTTGGGCTTTTTTACTTGGGGTTCGATTGTAAGTGTTGCTAACGAATAGGCAAGGCGCAACTAGTGCCACGAACGGGGATGCGGCATTGATCAAGGACAAGTTTGCCGACGCGGTGACGACCAGGCCCCTCGGGCCTCCGCCTGATGGCGAAGCCGATATCGGCGCGATCAAGGACATCCTCGGCTTTCACATCCGCCTCGCGCATGGGGCCTGTTTGCGCCACTTCACCGAGACGTTCACCGATCTCGATCTCACGCAGAAGCAGGTTTCGGTGCTATGGCTGGTGGACGATCATCCCGGCATCGCGCAGACCGATCTGGCGCAACGCCTGCGCATGGACCGCGCCACCACAATGGCGATCATCAACCGCTTGCAGGCCAAGCACTTCCTGCGGCGCGACCGGTCTGACAAGGATGGCCGCAAACAGGCGCTGTTTCTGGAAGAGCCGGGCAAGGCCATGCTGGCGCGCGCCAAGACCGCGATTGGTGAGCATGAGGCTTGGGTGAAGAGCCGCTTCAACGACAAGGAAGTGCGCCAGCTGATCGAACTGCTTTCGCGGATTCATGAGTGATGCGGCGACTGCTGATTTGACTGGGAACTAACCCCAAACCCGCTCACCCTGAGCTTGTCGAAGGGTGTTGGCACGACCGTCGGGGATGATGCTTCGACAAGCTCAGCATGAGCGGTTGGGGGGCAGATAGAAAGTGGAGGCAGCCACACGAACGCTGTCCTCGGGAGAATGACAATGACCAATGATCCGCGCGAGATCATTCGCCAGACGACGATGAGCACGGCGCAGTGGATTGCGGTCGTGCTGATGATCGCGCTCAACGCGCTCGACGGGTTCGATGTGCTCTCCAGCGCCTTTGCCGCGCCCGGCATCGCCAAGGAATGGGGCATCGCGCGCGATGCGCTGGGCGTGGTGCTGGCGATGGAACTGGTCGGCATGGGCGTCGGCTCGATCCTGCTGGGCGGCGCGGCAGACCGGTTTGGCCGCCGCCCGACGATGCTGGGCTGCCTTGTGGTGATGGCAGGCGGCATGTGGCTCGCGACAACTGCGCAGAACCCGCAGATGCTGGGCCTGTGGCGCTTCATCACCGGTCTCGGCATCGGCGGGATGCTGGCGGCGATCAATGCCGTCACCGCAGAGCTATCGAGCGCGAAGGGCCGCAGCCTGGCGATGTCGCTGATGGTGATCGGCTATCCTATCGGCGCGACCATCGGCGGGATCATCGCGGCCGTGCTGCTGAAGACCGGCGATTGGCGCGTGGTGTTCGAATTCGGCGCGATTGCGACCGTGGTGTTCATCCCGCTGATCTGGTTTTTCGTTCCCGAAACCCCGGCCTATCTGCTGGCGCGGCGGCCGGAAGGCGCGCTGGGGCGGATCAACGCCTCGATGGCCAAGCTGCGCCTGCCCGCCATCGATGCACTGCCGCCGGTGGATGCGCGCGATAGCAAGGCGAGCGTGCTCGATATCCTCAAGCCCGGCCTCATCGGCACGACGATGGTGCTGACCGTGGGCTATTCGCTCCACGCGATTACCTTCTACTACATCCTCAAATGGTCGCCCAAGATCGTGGCGGACTTCGGCTTTGCCGCGCCGCAAGCCGCCAGCGTGCTGGTCTGGGCCAACATCGGCGGGGCCAGCGGCGGGGCCTTGTTCGGCTTCCTGATGCACCGCTTCGGTATCAAGTGGCCGACAATCGTCATGCTGCTGCTGGGCGCTGCGGCGGTGGTCGTGTTCGGCCTTGGCGATAGCGAAACCTCGCTGGTCGGCTGGCGCTTTGCGGTGTTCTGCACCGGCTTTGCCACCAATGCCGCGATTGTTGGCTTCTACAGCGCCTTTGCCCATGGCTTTCCCGCGCATGCGCGCGCCACCGGCACCGGCTTTGCGATTGGCGCGGGGCGGATCGGTTCGGCAGGCTCACCGATCCTTGCAGGCGCGCTGTTCACCGCAGGTGGGATGAGCCTGTTCACCGTTTCGGCGATCATGGCATGTGGTTCGGTCATGGCCGCAGCGCTAATGCTCATGCTCGCCCTTAAAGAGGCTGATTGAGCCGCGAACCGATTGAACCCAAGCGCTGCTTTGCCTATCGGCAGGGCAGCCATTTTTCTCCGGGGGAGGATTACCCATGAAGACCCGCGCCGCTGTTGCGTTCGAAGCCAAGAAGCCGCTCGAGATTGTCGAGCTTGATCTGGAAGGCCCCAAGGCGGGCGAAGTGCTGGTCGAGATCATGGCCACCGGCATCTGCCACACCGATGCCTACACCCTCGACGGGTTCGACAGCGAAGGCATCTTCCCTTCGGTGCTCGGCCATGAGGGCGCAGGGATCGTGCGCGAAGTCGGCGCTGGCGTCACCTCGGTGAAGCCGGGCGATCACGTGATCCCGCTCTACACGCCCGAATGCCGCCAGTGCAAAAGCTGCCTCTCAGGCAAGACCAACCTGTGCACCGCGATCCGTGCTACGCAGGGCAAGGGCCTTATGCCCGATGGCACCAGCCGCTTTTCGTACAAGGGCCAGACCGTGTTTCATTACATGGTCTGCAGCACTTTCTCGAACTTCACCGTTCTGCCGGAAATCGCGCTGGCCAAGATCCGCGAAGACGCGCCGTTCCAGTCGAGCTGCTACATCGGCTGCGGCGTGACCACGGGCGTGGGTGCGGTGATCAACACCGCCAAGGTGCAGGTGGGTGACAATGTCGTGATCTTCGGCCTCGGCGGCATCGGGCTCAACGTGATCCAGGGCGCGCGTCTGGCCGGTGCGAACAAGATCGTCGGCGTTGATATCAACCCCGACCGCGAGGAATGGGGCCGCCGCTTCGGCATGACCGACTTCCTCAACACCAAGGGCATGAGCCGCGAGGACACCGTGGCGGCGATCGTCGCGCTGACTGATGGCGGCGCGGACTATACCTTCGATGCGACCGGCAACACCGAAGTGATGCGCACTGCGCTCGAAGCCTGCCACCGCGGCTGGGGCACGAGCATCATCATCGGCGTGGCCGAAGCGGGCAAGGAAATCGCCACCCGTCCGTTCCAGCTCGTGACGGGCCGCAACTGGCGCGGCACGGCGTTCGGCGGGGCCAAGGGCCGCACCGATGTGCCCAAGATCGTCGACATGTACATGCAGGGCAAGATCGAGATCGATCCGATGATCACCCACGTCATGGGCCTTGATGAGATCAACACTGCGTTCGATCTGATGCACGCGGGCAAGTCGATCCGTTCGGTCGTCGTGTTCTGATAGAAAGGGACGCCATGTTTACCCATACCGTTCTCGGCACCAACGACATTGAAAAGTCGCGGGCGTTCTACACCGCCGTCATGGGCGCGCTTGGTCATCAGGCCGTGCCGCTGCCGCATGGCACGCTGTTTCCCTCCGCCGCCGGTGCGCTGATGGTGACCAAGCCCGCCAACGGCGAGCCGCACACCTGGTCCAACGGCTTCACGCAGGGCTTCGTCGCCAAGACGTTTGCCGAAGTCGATGCCTTCCACGCAGCAGGCCTTGTCAATGGCGGCACCTGCGAAGGCGCGCCGGGCGTGCGTGAAAACGCGCCGGGCAAGCAGTATGGCGCTTATCTGCGCGATACCGATGGCAACAAGATCTGCGCCTTCGCGCCGAACCCGAACGCCTGATCCAGCACGAACAGGTTCCGCCCGCGAGGACTGCCGATCAGGCGGCCCTCGCGGGCGGTTTCGTTTTCAGGCCTTCTTTTTTCAGGCGAGGCGCAGCAGCATGGTTCCGCCAGCAATGACGCAGGCGGCCATCACGCGCGCGCGGCTCACCCGTTCGCGCAGGATCACTGCCGAAATCACCGTGGCAAACAGGATCGAGGTTTCCCGCAGCGCCGCGACCATCGCGATGGGGGCCATGGTCATCGCCCAGAGCGCGATGGTGTAGGACACGATCGTGCTGGCCCCGCCGATAAGCCCGACGGGCCAGCCCTGCCGGGCATAGCGGACCAGCGCCGCGCCGCGTGCCGGAATGGCCCAGATGACCATGGCGATGCCCGTCAGCAGCGAAAGCCACAGTGTGTAAGCGGCAGGCGTGCCCGAAGCCCGCGCGCCCATGGCGTCGGTCAGCGTATAGGCCGCGATGATCGCCGCATTGCCGAGTGTCATGGCAAGGCCCGCCGGGCGCAGGGACCCGCGTGCACCGATGGCCATCGCCAGAATGCCCAGACAGATCGTGGCAATGCCGATCCAGCCGATGCCCGGCAGCACTTCGCCCAGCCACAACGTGCTGACGAGCGCCACCGTGAGCGGCGCGCTGCCGCGCATCAGCGGATAGGCAAGGCTCATGTCGACCGTATGATAGATCCGCACCAGCAGCACGAGGTAGCCCACCTGCATTGATGCGGAGACCGCCAGCCATGGCCAGCTTTCCCGCGCCGGTGCGGGCAGGAAGGGCAAGGCCACGACCGCAATCAGCGCCGCGCCGCCCATCACCAGCGTGGTGGAAAGCAGCGTGTCGCTGCTGCCCTTGAGGAAGGCATTCCAGCTCGCGTGCAAGGTCGCAGCAAACAGGATGAGGCCGAAGACCGGCAGGCTGATCATGGGTTAGTGCGCCAACGCGGCACCGATCACATCGCCGAAATGCCGCCATCCAGCTTCAGTTCGGCGCCGGTCATGAACCGGCTTTCGTCGCTGGCGAGGTAGAGCACGCCATTGGCAATGTCGCTGGGTTCGCCCACGCGGCCCAGCGGGATCTGGCGGGCCAGCTTGCCCATGACAACGTCCTTTTCGATCCCGGCGTTCTTGCTGATGCCATCGAGGATCGGCGTATCGACAAACGTCGGGTGGACCGAATTGCAGCGGATGTCCCACCCGCGCTTGGCGCAGTAGAGCGCGACCGACTTGGTCAGCATCCACACCGCTGCCTTGCTGGCATTGTAGCCGGGCATGGTGTGCGAGGCGATGAGGCCCGCGATGGAGCTGATGTTCACGATCGAGCCCGGCTGGTTGTCCTTCAAGAGCGGCAGCGCCTTCTGGCAGCCGAGGAACACCGAATCGACATTGATCGCAAAGCCGCGGTGCCATTCCTCCAGCGTGCAGGTCTCGATATCGCCGCGCACCCCCACGCCCGCGTTGTTGACCAGCACGGACAGGCCGCCGAGCTTGTCTGCCGCCATGGCGATGGCCGCGTCCCAATCATCGGCACTGGTCACATCGTGGCGCATGGCAAAGGCGGTGCCTGCGCCAAGCTCGGCGTTGATTGCCTCGGCCTGTGCGGCGGCAGCATCGCCTTGAATGTCGGTCAGCAGCACTTTCGCGCCTTCCTGCGCCAGCAGGTGCGCGTGCGCTGCGCCCAGCCCTTGTGCCGCGCCCGTCACCAGCGCCAGCTTGCCCGAAACCCTGCCCATTTGCCCCAATCCTCTCGCTTGTTTTCTATAGCCAAGCTGGGCTTAGCAACATCAGCATCCGCGTGTCGATGCCATAGCCTTCGGCGCGGCGCGCAGCGATGAATTCGGCGATCTGGCTGCGCGGCACATGGTGGACCGTGATGCCTTCGCCTTCCACCCCGCCGCCTGCCGAAACGCGGGTCAGGTCATAGGCGCGAAACAGCGTGAAAGCCTCGCTCACCATGCCGGGGCTGGAAAAGTATTCGCCAAGGTCTTCCATGCGGCCCGCGCGGTATCCGGTTTCTTCTTCGAGTTCGCGGATCGCGGCGGTGGCGGCTTCCTCGCCTTCGCCGCCTGCGTCATCACCGATCAGGCCGGCGGGCAATTCGATGCAGGCTCTGCCCAGCGGGATGCGAAACTGTTCGACCAGCACCACTTCATCGTCCGGCGTGATGGCTAGGATCACGGCTGCCTTGATCCCGCGCGCGCGGGACACGTATTCCCAGCGCCCCCGCGTCTTTGCCGTGATGAAGCGGCCCTGCCACTGCGTGATCTCGGGCTCGTCGCGAAATTCGTCTTCAAGGCTCATACTTCGATTACCCGGTCTGGCAGTTCGTTGTGGTCGTCTGCGGCGCGCGGCAGATGCTGCGCCAGCACCGCGCCGACCTTGCCCACGGCGGCGACCATGCCTTCGCCCACGGACCCTGCGCGCAGCGGCCCCAGCAGCGCCAACATGGCATCGCCCCACACTTCGGGTGAGACTTTGCTGGCGATGGCCTCGTCGGCAATGATTTCCGCGCGGTGTTCGGCCAGCGAGAGGTAGATGAGAATGCCGGTGCGCCCGGTCGTTCGCCCTTCTGCGCCAATGCGAAAGCACGTGAGCGCACGGGCATGGACGCGTGCGGCCTTGATCGGCGCGGGCGTGAGCAGAAGGCGCAGCGGCCGCCATGCCATCAGGAGCAACACGGCGAGGAACCCCAGCACCGCCACGGTCAGCGCGATCCCCAGCACGGCGCGCGGCGTCCATTCGTGTGCCCACAGGCCCAGCAGGCGCTCGATCAGGCCAAGGGTGAAGTCTGGCGCAAACTCCAGCGCGGCAAGCGCAAGGAAGCCGGTGGTGGCGGACCACGCCAGCGCGACATCGCGGTAGGGATCGGATTGCGGCGTCACGATCGTGACGATTTCGCCCGCACTCGCCGCTTCGGCTTGCGCAACGGCCTCGGCGATGCGCTTGCGGTCTTCACTTGTCAGCATGTCAGCAGCTCCCCCCTACCAACTGCCTGACGAACCGCCGCCGCCGAAGCTGCCGCCGCCGCCTGAAAAACCGCCGCCGCCGCCCCAATCGCTGCCGCCGCCCCAGTCCGAACCGCCGCTACCCCAGCCGCCGGAGGGGAAGATCATCACGCCCGGCGCGCCATAGCGCCGCCCGCCGCCGCGCATCGCCCGGATGAAGGGCAGGACGAAGAAAAAGAAGAAGATCAGGAGGAAGATGACGGTGCCCGCATCGAAGCGCGGGGCCTTGTCCTTGCTTGCGGCTTCAGCGGCTATCTTGCGCGCTTCGTCTTCGGGCAATTGCAACTGTGCGATGAGCTGGTCGGTCGCCGCCGCGATCCCGCCGGGATAATCGCCAGCCTTGAAGCGCGGCACCACTTCGCGGCTGATGATCACGCTGGAGAGCGCATCGGTGATGATGCCTTCAAGGCCATAGCCGACCTCGATGCGCACCTTGCGTTCCGTGGGCGCGACCAGCAGCAGCACGCCATCGTTGCGCTGCTTGTCGCCGATCCCCCACGCGCGGCCGAGCCGGTAGCCATAGTCCTCGATCTCGTAGCCTTCGAGGCTGGGGACCGTGGCGATGACCATCTGGCGCTGCGACTGGGTTTCCAGCGCGGCCAGCTTGGCATCAAGCGCAGCGATCTGCTCTGGCGAGAGCAGGTGCGCTTCATCAACCACGCGGCCGGTGAGTTGGGGGAATGTCTGCGCCGCTGCTGGCCCTGCGATGAGGACCAGCAACGCCAGCAGTGCGACCATCAGGCGCTTCATGAGCGGCGCTCCGCCGCCCCGGCTCAGTTCGCTGCCGCCTTGCTCGCTGCGTCCGCCGCGTTGTCGTTGGCCGCGGCGGGCGCTGCCGGTGCATCGAAGCTCACCGTCGGCGCAGTATCGGCGCCCGGCGTCGTGGCGGCGAAAGGCACCATCGGCTTGGCACCATAAACGACCTTGGCGGCGATGATCGCGGGGAAGGTGCGGATCGTGGTGTTATACTGCTGCACCGCCTCGTTGTAATCGCGCCGGGCCACCGCGATGCGGTTTTCGGTGCCTTCCAGCTGGCTCTGCAGTGCAAGGAAGTTCTCGTTCGACTTGAGATCGGGGTAGGCCTCGACCGAGGCGAGCAGGCGGCCAAGGCCCTGCGAAAGCTGGCCCTGGGCTGCCTGATACTGCGCCACCTTGTCAGGATCCGTCAGATCGGCGGCGGAAACCTGAATCGAGGTCGCCTTGGCGCGGGCTTCCGTGACCTTCACGAGCGTGTCCTGTTCCTGCTTGGCATAGCCCTTCACCGTGGCAACGAGGTTCGGCACCAGATCAGAGCGCCGCTGATACTGGTTCTGCACGTCGGCCCACTTGGCCTTGGCGGCTTCCTCGGCGGTGGGAATCGTATTGACCCCGCAGCCGGCCAGACCCGCGGCAGCCGCGGCAACGAGAGCGAAACGGGAGAAGCGGGCAAGCAGCGAAGCGGCCATCGGTGTGTGTTCCCTCAAGAGTTCCGGCGCGGGCGCGGCGGATTGGCTCGCGCCTGAATGTAGCGGGTCCCGTTGGCGGTTCAAGGGCTTGGCCCGGATCGGTCTAGCCTCCTCTTGTTGCAATGGATTGCGGCTGGCAGGAAGCGCATGGGTGAATATGCCTAACAGGAGATAAAACATGGGCATGATGGGAGAATTCCGGGAGTTCGTGGCGCGTGGCAATGTGCTCGATCTGGCGGTGGGTGTGATCATCGGCGCCGCGTTCGGCAAAGTGGTGACCTCTTTGACAGAGGACCTGATCATGCCGGTGATCGGTTTCCTGACCGGCGGGGTGGATTTTTCGAGCAAGTTTATCGTGCTGGGTGCGATTCCCGATACCTACACCGGTTCGCTGACCGACTATGCCGCGCTCAAGAAAGCAGGCGTTGCCATGCTGGGCTATGGCGCGTTCATCACCGCGATCATCAGCTTCCTGCTGATGGCTTTCGTGATCTTCCAGATCGTGCGCGCGGCCAACAAGATGATGCCCGCCAAGCCCGAGGCGCCCGCTGCGCCTGCCGGGCCGAGCGAGGTCGATCTGCTCACTGAAATCCGCGATGCGCTGAAGAAGGGCTGACCTTTTGGAGGGAAGGGGCGAGCGCCCCTTCCATTCCGCAGCGCGCGCGCCTATATCAGCGTTGCCGGGTTCGCCCGGCTATGACGATAAATTGTACCGTACAATAGGCGCAGCGGACCCGGGGGCGGTACCCGGCGGCTTCACCATCACCACCGGCTGGAATAGGCCGGGCTCTGTTGTCGCAGGGGTGTTGATGGGGCCGAACTAGGATCGACGTGTGTTGAAAAGCGGTGTTTTCGTCCGGGCTGAGTAACCCGTTAAAGGCTCAAAACCCACAAGTGCCAACGACAACGAAGCACTCGCTCTCGCAGCGTAATCTGACGGCCTTCGCGGCCTGATCTTACAAAGCAAAAGCGCGGTTGAACCCACCGGGCAACAGAAGGGAATTCAGCGGTTCGGAGGCGTACCGGGCAACAGAAACGCCTCCACTTTCCCCCAAGCCCTCGCTGGCCCCAAGCCCAACCGGCCTCAAGCCTCTTGACCGACCTTCACCGGCAGAGCCTCGGCGTTCGCCTCGCGCTCGTATTTCATCGCGTCCATGATCTTGGCGCCGGCCATGAACACCGCAACGCAGCTGGCAAGGAACAGCAGCTTGCCGCCAAAGCCGGGATACTGCGAAAGATAGATCTGTCCGCGCTCTGCCGAACCCAGCGCCAGCGCATAGATGATCGCGCTCGCCTCGAACCGGTTCTTGATCACGAACAGGCGGCCGATCTTGCGCAGCAGGGGCGTTTTTTGTTTCATTGCAACCCTCTCCGCAACCTTCGTGCCAGATCAGTAAACACTGCCCTGACGCAAGATCATAGCAGAGGGTTTGTAAAGCATGGCGACAGGCCATGGTAAAGCCGACCTTAACCGGCCTGTGCCGTTTCAGGCCAGTGCTTCCAGCCCCAGCGCGGCAAGCAGCGCAGCGCGGGCGGCGATCACGCTGGAAGCCAGCGAGTCGCGCCCCAGATCGGCGGGATCGATTTGTTCGGGCCAGGCTTTGGCAATCAGCGTTTCCAGCAGGTCTGCGCGCGCTTCGGTGAGGAGAAAGCGCGGATCGACAGTGGCAGGATCGGCGACAACGCGCAGCCGCAGGCAGGCCGGGCCGCCGCCATTGGCCATGGATTGCCGCACATCGACCGGCAGTACACGGCGGATCGGGCCGTTGGAGGCCAGCATCCCATCGAGCCAGCCGCGCACCGCCTTGTGTTCCCACGCCTCCAGCGGGATGACGAGGCCCATCTCGCCGCCAGGAAGCGTGAGCAATTGCGCATTGAACAGATAGCTCGCGATGGCATCGCCAAGGCTGACGGCGCTGGCGGGCACGACCACGATTTCCGCCTCGGGCAGGGCCGCGCGGATTGCCGCATATGTGCCTTCGGGATCGGCGAAGGCCTGTTCGTGGGTGAAGAGCACGCGCTCGTTCGCCACGGCGACGACATCGTTGTGGAACGCGCCTGCCGCGATGGCTTCGGGCGATTGCTCGATAAACAGGCAGCGCGCAGGGTTCAGGCCGTGGAGGCGAGCGACGGCGCGGCTGGCCTGCTCGTGCTGGCGCGCGGGGAAGGCGCCGCCGGTCTTGCCATAGACGAACAGTTCAAGGCCGGGCGCGGCGTGGTTGGCGGCCATGCGCATGTGATTGGCCGCGCCTTCATCGCCAAAGCAGGCGGGCACGGCATCGTGGACGGCAAAGTGCGCACTATCGGCAAAGGCCACGCGCAATTGGCGAACGGTATCGGGCCATTCCTGCGAACGGTGCGGCATAGTGACGAGGTTTGCCGCAGTGAGGTGACAGCGCCCGTCTGCCGTATCGGGTGCCGGAGAGACGGTGGCGGCATTGGCCGTCCACATCGAACTCGCGGACCATGCCGCCGCGCGCAGGCGGCGTTCGGTTTCATCGGAAGGTTCAGCAATGCCCAGCGCGCCCATGAAGGCATGGTTGGGGCGCGGCAGCGGGCAGAGCAGCCCTTGCGTGAGGCCCAGCGCCATGTTGTGGCGCATCTTGGCCACGCCTTGCAGCGCGGCGGCGCGGGGGTAGGATACAGTGCCGCCATGCTTGGCCGAAGCGAGGTTGCCGAGGCTGAGGCCCGCATAGTTGTGGCTCGGCCCGACGAGGCCGTCGAAGTTGATCTCGACCAGAGTACTCATCTCAGCGTTCCTTCAGCGCGCCACGTGCCACACGGTATCGCCGGGGCCGACGCCGAGGGCCTGCGCGGCAGCGGGATCGAGCGCCACGCCTTCTTCACCGGGCATGATGCGCGCGAAGGCGCAGCGGAAATCGGCAAGGCGGCCTGTGGCGACCAGCGCTCGGCTCGCGGTGCCGTCAGCCTCGCGCACTTCCGTCACGGGCACCATCTTCGCATCGGCAATCGAGCGCACGCGGTCGGTCCGCGCGGTCATCGTCGGGCCGCCATCGAAGATGTCGATATAGCCTTCAGCGGCGAAGCCTTCGGTTTCCAGCATCCGCATCGCGGCGCGTCCGCTGGGGTGCGGCAGGCCGATGGCGGAGCGCGCGGTTTCGGGCAGCATGGCAATATAAACCGGATGCTTGGGCATCAGATCGGCGATGAACTGGTTGCCGTTGATCGCGTTGAAATAGTCGGCATCCTGAAAGTTCATCCCGAAGAAGCGCCCAGCCACGCCGTCCCAGAACGGCGATCCGCCGCGCTCGTCGATCACGCCGCGCAGTTCGGCGAGAATGCGATCGGCAAAGCGTTTGCGGTGCATCGCGATGAACAGATAGCGGCTGCGCGCGAGCAACATGCCCAGCCCGCCCGCGCGCTCGCCCGGATGGAGGAACAGCCCGCCGACTTCGCTCGATCCCTCAAGGTCGGTCACAAGGTTGAGCATTTCGGCGCGGAAGGTGCGGCCCAGTTCCTTGGAATGCTGGGTCAGCGTGGCGTGGCGATAGGAATAGAACGGCCAGGTCTGCCCGACGCGCGTGAAGATCTGGCAGGTGCCGCGCACTTCGCCCGTGGCCGTGTCTTCCAGAATGAGCACGAAGAGCTCATCGCGCCCCGTTTCCCGGGAGCCTTCGGGGTCGCCGTCTTCGGTGTTGGCAAAGGCGGCAGCAGCGCGTTCCAGCTTGGCGGTCAGCGCGCGGCGATCGGGCGGCAGGTTGGTGAACCCGCCGCCGGTCAGCTTGGCCATTTCATAGAGATGTTCGAGATCGGCGGCGCGGGCCGCGCGGATGACATGGGACACGCGGGTTATTTCCCTCCGGAAAGGCGGTGCAGCACGAGCGCCGAAAGCGCGGCCCGCTCGGCCAGCGATGGCACGATCATGTATTCCTGCGGCGAATGGATCGCCCCGCCGCGCACGCCCATCGTATCGACCACCGGCACGCCGAGCGCGGCAATGTTGTTGCCATCGCAGACTCCGCCGGAGCTTTGCCAGCGAATGGATTGCCCCAGCGCTGCGCCGCAATTGCGCACCAGTTCGAACAGCGCCTCTGCATCGGCCGTCAGCGGCTTGGGCGGACGGCTGATCCCGCCGTGCAGATGAATGCTCACCTCGTGCGCCAGTTCCACCTCGCGCAGCAGGGGGCCGATGGCCGCCGCAAAGTGCGCGGCGTCGGCTTCGGTGCGGGGGCGGATGTTGAAGCGCAGCACGGCGTGATCGGGCACGACATTGCCCGCCGATCCGCCGTCGATCCGCGCCGGGTTGATGGCAAGGCCGTCTCCCTGCAAGGCCTTGAGGCCGAGCGCGAGATCGGCGGCAGCGACAAGCGCGTTGCGCCCGTCCTGCGGGTTGCGCCCGGCGTGGGCTGAGCGACCGGTCACGATGGCGCTGTAGTTTCCGCTGCCGCCGCGCGCGCCGGCCAAGGTGCCATCGGGCAGGGCGGAGGGCTCGTAGGTCAGCGCCGCCGCCTTGCCGCGCGCCAGCTCTGCAATGAGCGCGGCGGAGGCGAGGCTGCCGGTCTCCTCGTCGGAATTGATCAGCACATCATAGCCGACATAGGGCGAAACGAGGCTGCTTTCGAAGGCTTTCAGCGCGGCCAGAAGCACCGCGATGCCGCCCTTCATATCGGCGGTGCCAGGGCCGCCCAGGGTTTCGTCATCCAGCCACGTCAGCGTCTGGAACGGGTGGTCAGCGGGATAGACCGTGTCCATGTGGCCGGTCAGGAGATAGCGGCGCGGCGCATTGGGACGGACCGACAGGACCATGTGCGCGCCGTGTTCGATCTGGGCCGCGCGGCCATCAGCGGCGATGGCTTCAACCGGCGGGGGCGGTACGAGGCGCACTTCGCCCGGCAGCGCGGCAAAGGCATCGGCCAGCAATGCCGCCTGCTGCGCAAGGCCCGCCAGATTGCGCGTGCCAGTGTTGATCGCGCACCATTGCTCGACCTCAGCGAGCATCACGGCGGCATCGACCCCTTCGACAAGGGCGGCCTCGGCGGCAGCAAGTGTTCCCATGTCCTGCTGTTCTAGCCTGCCCGCGCGCCGGGGTGAACCCCCTCCAGGGGGAAGCAGTGCTACTGGGCCGGTGCAGCGGCCCCTTCCGGCAGCACCAGCACGGTCACGGCCTGATCTGGCGCGAGATAGCGTTTGGCCAGTGCCTGCAGGTCTGCCGCCGTCAGGGCATCGAGCCGCGCGCGGGCCTGCTCGAAGCGCGCGATGCGATCCGGCTGGGAGCTTGCCCGGGCGACGAGCGCCAGCCAGCCGCCATTGGTCTTGAGCAAGTTCGCCAGCCGTTCGCGCATCGGTGCGCGCGCCCGTTCGAGCATGTCGGCGCTGACGGGCCGCGTGGCCAGATCGGCAATGGTCCGCTCGATCGAGGCGCGGGTCGCCGCGACATCCGCCACATCGACCGAGGCCGTGACGGTGAACGTGCCCCAGCCGCGCCAGACCCGGCTGAGCGAGGAGGAAGCGCCGGGCGAATAGGCCTTGCCGAGCGCCTCGCGCACCGTTTCGAGCACGGCGATGCCGGTCACTTCCTCCAGCAGTTCGAGGCCGGTGGCGACTGTGGGATCGCTGTCGTCGGTGGTGGGCCAGACATAGCGCACCACGGCCTGATTGGCCTCGCCCTTGTGGCGGATCACGGCAAGGCCGCGTCGGCGCGTAAATCTGCGCTCGCGGGCTTCTTCATAGGGGCGGAATTCCGCCTCGCGCGCGGGGAGGGAGCCAAAGGTGCGCGCAGCCATGGCGATGGCGGCTGCGGGATCGAAATCCCCCACCATCGTAAGTTCGATGGCCCCCCGCGCCAGCCGGTCCCCGATGCTGGCCTTGAGCCGGGCCATGGTCAGCTGCTGGTAGGCTTCTGGCGGCTGGAGCGTGAAGCGCGGATCGCCGTCTGCGAGCAAGCCGGGCAACGTATTGGCCAGCGCAGCTGCGGGGGTGGCATCGGCCCTCGCGAAGAAGTTGGTCATCGACTGGTGGTAGACGACATCGGCCGAAGCCCGCCAGCCGGGATCGGTAATCATGGCGGCGAGCAGTTGCAGCTGCAGTTCCAGATCGCGCTGCGTGGTGCCTGCCCCCAGCTGGAAGACATCGCTCGCCGCGCTGATGCCGGTGCCGACCGAGCGCCCGGCGAGCAGCGTCTGCAGATCATCCTGGCTGTGCTTGCCAAGGCCGCCCGTTGGCAGCATCGCCGTCATTTCGGTGGCCAGCGGGTTGGCTTTCGTATCGAGCAGTTCGCCGCCATCGACGAACAGCCGCACGAGCACGCGCTCCTTTTCCAGCTCGGTGCGCTTCAGATTGAGCCGCACGCCATTGGCAAAGCGGATCTGGCGCAGGCCGAGGTCTTCGCGCAGCGTGTCGCTCACCACCGTGCCGGGGGGGCCAAAATCGGTATAGGCAAAAGTGCCCGATGGCGCGCGCACGCGGATGCGGCTGGGAGCGCGCATCGCCCCGTCCCATGCGGCGCGCAGGGCCTGCTCTGCGGTCTTGTCCCCATGCGCCGGCGCAGTGCGGCCCTGAAAACGGATCAGCGGATTGTCGAGCGGCAACACATCGGCGCGCAGCGCACCGAGCACGGCGGCGGGGGTGAAGGTGGCGGCGTTGCGGTTGAAGCGTTCCAGCGCCGAGGCGGGCGTGGTCGGCACGCTCTCATCGCGCAGCAATTGCAGCGCCGCGTTCACCAGCGCATCGCTGCTGCGCGTTTCGGCAGCGGCGGCGGCGTTCTCGAGGCCGGTGCGGACCCCTGCGAGCTGCTCTTCCACTTCTGCCTGGCTAAAGCCCTTGGCCAGCGCCTCACGCACCAGTTGTGAGGCAGCGATCAGGCCCGCGCGCCAGCCCCCATCGGCGGTGTCGATCACCAGATTGGTGGTCCGCCCGATTTCGAACACATCGCTGGTGCCCAGCCCCGCGCCGCGGAATGGCGGTTTGGCAATGCGGCTGAGGCGCAGCAGGCGGCGGTTGACCACGCCGTAGCCGATCTGGCGGAGCAGATTGAGCCGCCTGTTCTCCGCCGTATCGCGTTCGCGCTTCCACCGGCCATGGCGCGATATGGTCACGCGTTCCGAAAGCGCGGGATCGAGGTGGATGCGCGTCTCCCCCTGCTGCTTCACCACCACCCGGCCCTCGTCCGGGCGCTTTGCGGCGGGGCGGGCGGGCCAATCGGCAAAATGGGTGCGGATCGCGGCTTCTGCGGCGGCGGCATCCAGATCACCGACGATGATCATGGTGGTGTTGGCAGGCACATATTCGCGCGTCCAGAACGCCATGAGTGCGGCGGCGGTGGCCCTCTTCAGCGATTCCGCCGTGCCGATGGGCAGGCGCTGCGGATAGCGGGCCTTGGGATAGAGGAAGGCCATCTGGTCCTTCGCGTTGCTGAGCGCATAGCCCTGCCCATCGCGCAGTTCGGACAACACCACGCCGCGTTCGCGCTCCACCGCCGCCGGATCGAAGGAAAGCGCGCTGGCCGTCTCGCGCATCAGCATCAGCGCGGTT
>JBIPOH010000236.1:0-5293 GCA_044379435.1 Novosphingobium sp. | reverse complement strand
CAATGCAAGGTGACGATATCCGCCTCGCGCACCAGCGTATCGAGATCCGCTTCATAGCGCGCGCCGACCATGCGTTCGAACGCTTCGGGCAGGCGCTGGCGGTTGTGGTAGACGATCTCCAGCCCGAAGGCGCGGGCGCGGTGGGCCACGGCCTGGCCGATGCGGCCCATCCCGATGATTCCCAGCCGTTTGCCCGAGATGCGGTGGCCCAGCAGCGTGGAAGGTGCCCACCCGGCCCAGTCGCCCGAGCGGATCACGCGGCCGCCTTCGGCAAGGCGGCGGGAAACGGCGATGATGAGCGACAGTGTCATGTCTGCCGTATCATCGGTGAACACGCCGGGCGTGTTGGTGACGAGGATCTTGCGTGCGCGGGCGGCAGCAAGATCAATATGGTCGGTTCCCGCGCCGAAGCTGGCGATCAGGCCAAGCTGCGGACCGGCAGAAGCGATAAGCTCTGCGTCGATGCGGTCTGTCACGGTGGGGACAAGCACATGCGCGGTTTGCATCGCGGCCCTGATTTCGTCCTGCGAAAGCGGGCGGTCATCGGGGTTGAGCGTCACATCGAACAGCTCGGCCATGCGCGCCTCGGTCTCAGGCAGCAGGCGGCGCGTGACGAAGACGCGGGGGCGGCCTTCGATCCGGCGCGTGGGCCGGTAGTCTGAGCTCTGTTGGGCAGCGGGCATGGCGTATCGCTATGCCGCCTCTTGCGCTGCGGTCAAGCACCCGGTTGCCGCGCGCGGTGAATGCTGTATCGCAGCGGACATGGCGAAAAACGAAGGATGGTTGATCGTGAGGCTTTGCAGACCCCGATTTGCGTTCCTGCTGGCACTGGCTGCCCTTGCCGGTGCAGCGCCTGCGCGCGCGGCGGACGATGAAGGTGTGCCCTATTGGGTTTCGCTCCGTGAAAAGCCAGCCAACTTGCGCGTAGGGCCCGGGCGCGAATACCGCATCAGCTGGGTCTATATCCGCGCCGGGTTGCCGATGAAGGTGCTGCGCCTGATTGGCAGCTGGCGGCTGGTGGAGGATATCGACGGCGCGCGCGGGTGGATGCTCGCCCAGTTCCTGACGCGGGGCCGAAGCGCCACGGTCAAGGGTGGGATCGCCGAAATCCGCGAGAATGCCGATGGCTCTGGCCGCCTGCTATGGCGCGCGGAGCCGGGTGTGACAGGCAAGCTTGGCGATTGCGGCCCGGCCTGGTGCCAGTTCGATATCGATGGCCGCCAGGGCTTCGTGGCCAAGGCCGCCGTGTGGGGCGCTGACTGAAGGGGTCTGCCAAGCAGACCCCTCCATCCGGATTCACACTTAGACGAGTTCGATGGCGACCGCCGTTGCCTCGCCGCCGCCAATGCACAGGCTGGCGACGCCGCGCTTCTTGCCGTGGCGCTGCAGCGCGCCGATCAGCGTGGTGACGATGCGTGCGCCCGAAGCGCCGATGGGATGGCCCAGCGCGGTGGCACCGCCGTGGACGTTGATCTTCTCGTGCGGGATGCCAAGGTCGTGCATCGCAAACATCGCGACGCAGGCAAAGGCCTCGTTCACTTCGAACAGATCGACATCCGCCACGGTCCATCCGGCCTTGGCAAGGAGCTTGTTGATCGCGCCAACGGGGGCGGTGGTGAAGTCCTTGGGTGCCTGCGCATGGGCGGCCATCGCGACAACGCGGGCGACGGGCGTGAGGCCATCGGCAGCGGCCACGCTTTCGCGCGTCAGCACCATGGCGGCCGCGCCGTCCGAGATCGAGGACGAGGTGGCGGCGGTGATCGTGCCGTCCTTGGCGAAGGCAGGCTTCAGCGCCGGGATCTTGTCCGGTTTGCCCTTGCCCGGCGCTTCGTCTGTATCGACCACGGTTTCGCCGCTGCGTGACTTGACCGTGACGGGGGCGATCTCGGCGGCGAAGGCACCTTCGGCCACGGCGGCCTGCGCGCGGCGCAGCGATTCGATGGCGTAGGCATCCTGCTGTTCGCGCGTCAGCTGGTATTCATTCGCGGTGTCCTGCGCGAAGGTGCCCATGGCGCGGCCCGGCTCATAGGCATCTTCCAGGCCATCGAGGAACATGTGGTCATAGGCCGTATCGTGGCCGATGCGCGCGCCCGAACGGTGCTTCTTGAGGAGGTAGGGCGCGTTGGTCATGCTTTCCATGCCGCCTGCAATCACCATGTCGATGCTGCCCGAGGCGAGCGCTTCGGCGCCCATGATCATCGCCTGCATGCCCGATCCGCAGACTTTGCCAACCGTTGTCGCCTCAACCGAAGCGGGCAGTCCCGCATGAATCGCAGCCTGGCGGGCAGGGGCCTGGCCGAGCCCGGCGGGGAGCACGCAGCCCATGTAGATCCGGTCCACCTTCGCGCCATCGATCCCGGCGCGTTCGACCGCAGCCTTGACCGCGGTGGCACCAAGCGCGGTGGCGGAGACATCGGCGAGCGAACCCTGCATCGCGCCCATCGGGGTGCGGGCAAAGGAGAGAATGACAACGGGATCAGCAGCGGAGAATTGGGCCATGAGAGCGATTCCTGTGCTAGGGGCGCGTTAAGACCCCGGAAGTTAGCGCCGATGTAGTCGCCGGGGCGCATGATATCAATTCGCGCCGGCGGTTTCGTTTAGGGAATTAGGGAGCGCGCAGAGCGATGGGGGCCGAGTCTGCATGACAATCGTGCTGGTGCTGGGCGCAATGGTGCTGGGCGCGGTGATCGGCAGCTTCATCGGCGTCGTACTCATTCGCCTGCCGGATGGGCGCCCGCTGGTGGCCGCGCGGTCTGTTTGCGATACCTGCGACAAGGAGCTGCAACCGTTCGAACTGGTTCCGATTCTTTCGTGGCTGGTGCAGGGCGGCAAGTGCCGTGAATGCGGCTCTGCCATTGATCGCTGGCAACTGGCTGCGGAAGCGGGCGGGGCGCTGATCGGGGCGGCGGCGGTTCTGCTCAGCTGGTTTCCGATATGGGCGATGCTGCTGGGCTGGCAGTTGCTGCTGCTGGCGATGCTGGACTTGCGCCACATGTGGCTGCCGCGCCAGCTTTGCGCGCTGCTTGCCGCCAGCGGGGCGCTGTTCGCGCTGATCATGGGGTACTGGGCCGAGGATGTGACGATCCTCGTGCAGTCGATGGTCGGCGGTGTGTTCGGCTTTGCCGTCCTGTGGCTGCTGGGGCAGGGCTATCAGGCGTGGCGCGGGCAGGAAGGGCTGGGCGGGGGCGATCCGCCGCTGCTCGGCGCCATCGGGCTCTGGCTGGGCCCTTTGGGGGTGATTCACACCCTGCTGGCGGCAAGCCTTGGCGGATTGGCAGTGGCGGCGGTGCTGCACCGCGCGGGCCAGAGGGTTGCGCCCGATACCATGCTTCCGCTGGGAACCTTGCTGGCCGTGGCGGCGTGGCCTGTGTTTCTGTGGCAAGGGATGTAATACTGCAAATCGTTATCACCTGGCAACAATTCGTATGCGTTGCGAAAGGGCGCGGAAAACCGGCAAACTGACGGTCTTCCACAGACAAAAGCGATATATTTGAGCCTCATCGGGCGATGCCGCACTTGCGCAAGGCCCCGCCCGGGACTAGGGCGCGCGTCACATAGAAACAGCGAGTCAGGCCCCGTGACGCAATCACTGCCCCAATCCCTGCCCTATCTCGCGCAATATCTGCCGATCCTCATTTTCCTCGGCATCGCGCTCGCGCTTTCGTGCGTTTTCGTGTTTCTGCCGATGGGCGTCGCGCGGCTGACGGGGGCGCACAACCCCAACGCAGAAAAGCTCAGCGAGTATGAATGCGGCTTCCCCGCGTTCGAGGACCCGCGAAGCCAGTTCGACGTGCGGTTTTACCTCGTGGCGATCCTGTTCATCATCTTCGACCTTGAAGCCGCGTTCCTGTTTCCCTGGGCCGTCAGCCTGAAGGAAAGTGGCTGGGCCGGCTGGGGCACGATGATGATCTTCCTCTTCGAACTGGTCATCGGCTTTATCTACGCCTGGAAAAAGGGCGCGCTGGATTGGGAATGAGCAACATGACGTCCTCATCGATCATCCCGGCAACCGCGGCCGATCTGCCGTCCGCGCCTGATGCCGCCTTCTTCGACAGCCTGAATGCCGAAGTCTCGGACAAGGGTTTCCTTGTCACGAGCACCGAGGAGCTGTTCCAGTGGGCCCGCACCGGCTCGCTGTGGTGGATGACCTTCGGCCTTGCGTGCTGCGCGGTCGAAATGATCCACGTGAACATGCCGCGCTATGATATGGAGCGCTTCGGCGTCGCCCCGCGCGCGTCTCCGCGCCAATCTGACGTGATGATCGTGGCTGGCACGCTGTGCAACAAGATGGCCCCGGCGCTGCGCAAGGTCTACGACCAGATGTCGGACCCCAAGTATGTGATTTCCATGGGGTCGTGCGCCAACGGCGGCGGATATTATCACTACAGCTATTCGGTGGTGCGCGGCTGCGACCGCATCGTACCGGTCGACATCTACGTGCCGGGCTGCCCGCCGACCGCCGAGGCGCTGCTGTATGGTGTGATGCAGCTGCAGCGGAAGATCCGCCGCGCCGGCACGATCGAGCGGTGAGGGGGTTGCTGACATGACCGTGCATCATTCCGCCCCGCGCTATGCGCCGTTCGAGGGCGTGCTGGAAACGCTGAGCAGCGCATTGGGTGCCGACGTGGTTTCGGCAGTCGAGCAGCATGGCGAGATCGTGATCCATGTCGTGCGCGAGCGGATCGTCGAGGTGCTTCGTGCCCTCCGTGATACCCACGCCTATCAGCAGCTGATGGACATCGCGGGCGCCGACTATCCCTCGCGGGCAGAGCGGTTCGAGGTGGTCTACTGCCTGCTCTCGCTGACGAAGAACCACCGCCTGATCGTCAAGGTCGCGACAGATGAGGCCACCCCGGTGCCGACCGTGACCGGGCTGTGGCCGAATGCGAACTGGTATGAGCGCGAGGTCTTTGACCTCTATGGCGTGCTGTTTGCCGGGCACCCGGACCTGCGCCGTATCCTTACCGACTACGGCTTCCAGGGCCACCCGTTCCGCAAGGACTTCCCGCTGACCGGCTATGTCGAGCTGCGCTACTCCGAAGAGGACAAGCGCGTGGTCTATGAAAAGGTCGAGCTCGCTCAGGATCTGCGGCAGTTCGATTTCATGAGCCCGTGGGAAGGCGCAGACTATGTGCTGCCGGGCGACGAGAAAGCCGCTGAGGGGAGCAAGCCATGAGCCTGAGCCTTGAACAGTCGCCCACCACCGGCGACGAGGTCATCAGCAACTACACGATCAACTTCGGCCCGCAGCATCCTGCCGCGCACGGCGTGCTGCGCATGGTGATGGAGCTGG
>JBIPOH010000328.1:0-3963 GCA_044379435.1 Novosphingobium sp. | reverse complement strand
CGATCGTGGGTGACGATTGCTCGATCACCCACCACGTAACCCTGCACGGCTGCGAGATCGGTGACCGCTGCCTGATCGGTATCAATTCAACGATCATGGACGGCGCCAAGATCGGCGCAAACTCGATTGTTGCGGAGCACAGCCTTGTGCGGTCGGGCCAGGTCTTTCCCGAAAACTCGGTGATCGCCGGGTCGCCAGCGCGGCGAATCAAAGAGCGTGATTGTTCCGCTGCAAACCTGATCAACGCCCGAATGTATGGCTTACTTGCACGCGGATATGCCGAGGGGCAGGACCGCTTAGTAAGTACCGTCTAATGATTCCATCTGAGATTGAAAGGTTGATGGATTGGCTGCGAGAATAACAACGATTCCATTTGTCACTGTGCATCGTCCTAACTTGAACAAATCAGCCAAAAACCGCGCCGACTGCTTTAAAGAGGGTTTGCGATGCCGCTGGCGCTCCGTCGCTCAAGCCACAGCCTCTAACCCTTTGCGCTGGATAATCGAAAGCAGCCTCAGCGCCGGCCCACCTGGCCGCTTCTTGCCGCGCTCCCAGTCGGAAACAAGGTTCTTCGAAACATTCAGGTAGCGCGCGAATACCGGCTGCGAAACATGCTGCGCCTCGCGAATGGCCTTGATCTCATCGGCCATCAGCGGTGTCGCTGGGGCAAGGCATGCTTCGTCAAACTCACGCAACGTGCGCTTGTCGATGGCTCCGGCCCCATGGAGCCCTTCCATCATCTCATGGACGGCGGCCAGCGCCTCGCTCTTATAGGTCTTTGGCATCGTCATTCACCTCGAACAGTCTTTCTTCGCGCACTTCGGTATCGATCTGCGCCTGCGTCAGCGCGAGCACGATCTTGGCGGCCTGCTTGTAGGTCCGCAATTCGACCGCGTTGAGGTTGGCCATGCTGCTCTTGGCGAAGCCAAAGGCGAACACGGCCCGCTTCTCGTGGCGGAAGAAAACCAGCGTACGATAGCCGCCGGACTTGCCTCCGCCTTCGCGCGCGACGCGCTGCTTGATCAGGCCTCCGCCCAAGTCGGCATCGATCAGGCCGCTGTTCGCCTGTTCAACCGCCGCGACAAGCGCCGCATCGCTGATCCCTTCACGGCTCGCGAATTTCGCGAACCAACGATTTTTGTAGATGCGGGTTTGCGGCTTACCGTTCATGGAACGGTAGTCGTGTATCATACATAGTGTTACTGTTCAACGAACGATCCTCACCCATCATATCAGCTAAGAGGCAGCCGATCCGTTCCGCCGCATCGAGAACGTGCCCATCATCAAGATGCGCGTAGCGGGACGTCGTCTGCAATTTGGCATGGCCCAGCAGCTTGCCGATCATCGGCAGAGTTTCCGAGCGAGCGGCGGCGTGGCTTGCAAAGCTGTGGCGCAGGTCGTGCAACCGGACGCCCGGCAGATTGGCCTCAACTTTCACATCCTGCCAGAACTTGCTGATGCTGCGGACAGGCCGCCGGGTCAGTTTGTTCCAGAATACCGGATCACCGCCGCCGCGCCGTTCGAGCGAGGCGAGCAACATCCGGGCTTCGTCGCCCAGCCAGACGGTGCGTGGCCCGGTCTTACTGTCATGGAGGAGCAGTCTGCCACCTTTCACCTCACTCCAGGTAAGATCGACGATCTCCGAAAGACGGCAGCCCGTCAGCAGTAGCAGATAGATGATGGCGCTATGGAGCGGCTGGGTTCGGGTCTTCTGGCTGAGCACCTCGCCCAATCTGGCAATCTCCTGATTGGACAGGAATCGCTCGCACTTCCGGCGCTTGTTGGGCCGGATGTAAGCGCAGGGATTGCTTCCCTCGGGTCGCATGCCCCAGCGCTCAGCGTGATTGAACATTGAACGCAGGATTTCGAAGCAGCGATTGCCCGCACCCGGGCCGCTGGTGACCGACACCTTGTTGAACCACGTCAGCACGTGCGCTTGCTCGATCTCGTCAATGAACATTCCGCTGAAGGCATCGGCGAGGTGCTTCCGGCGATAGCCAGTGTGGGTTTCGAGCGTGCGCGGCTTCCACCTGGCAGCGGACTGCTTCCAGTACAGCGTGAGGAAATCGTCGAAGGCGGGGACTTTGCGGGTTTGTTTGCGCTTCGTCGCCGGGTCTTCGCCGACCTGGGCGCGCAGCAATATCCGCCGGGCGACGACCAAGGTCTCGTGCTTGCTGAGCACGTTGGCGTTGCCCAGGGTGATGGTCCGGGTCACGCCGTTCATCAGTGCCTGAACGATGTAGGTGCTCCTCCCAGAGGCGTAGTAGCGCACACCAAACCCCGGCAGGCGTTCTGACCAGACGGTCCGGCGCGGCCTGCCGCGCGGTCGGTCGCCGGGATCAATGCGGCGTAGGGTTGCAAGATCATCGGCGATGATGCCGGCCAGCGAAACCCGGGTCATGCCGCGATCCCCAGGCACGCTGCGAGCGAGCCGGACACGCGTTTGGCTGCATCGGCGATCGCCTCGTCGGCGAGGTGCGCATAGCGTTCAGTGGTCTCTGCCAGTGCATGGCCGAGCAGCTTGCCAATCACGACCAGCGAAATGCCGTCGGCGATGGCGACGGATGCGAAACTATGGCGCAGGTCGTGCAGGCGAACATCGGGCAACGCAGCGTGCCGCCGTATCGCTTGCCATGGAACACTGAGTCCAATCGGCTTGTCGCCCCCTACTGATGGAAACACGAGACCGACTTCGGCCTTGGTCGGCACCCTCTCGAGCACGGCTTGGGCCTCTCGATTGAGATAAATGATCTTCGCGCCGGTCTTGCTGTCCGGCAGCATCAAGCGCGGCGGCTGCACCCATTCCCAGCGGAGGCCCACGATTTCGCCATGCCGTGCACCGGTATAGATAAGCAACCGGATCACTTTGACGGCAATTGGGTCACTTTCCTCGAATGCGCGGAGGCTCGCAGCAAGGCGATGGCACTCGCGGGCGCTGAGGAATCGCTCGACCAACTTCCGCTTGTATCGCGGCGTGCCCTTGCATGGGTTGGAGCCGCGCGGGCGAAGGCCCAGCTGCTCGGCATAGCCCATCATCACCGACAGGATCGGGATCGTTCGGTTGAATGCGCCTGGACGAGCGGCCCAGCTGTCACGCCAGCGCAGGACATCCGTCTTGCGGATGGCATCGACGCGCTGGCGACCGAAGACCCCGACAATTTCCTTGAAGATCGAGCGCCGACTGCCCCTGCGTGTCGATGGCTTCCAGTGCCGGGCATAGTCATCCCAGAAGCGGGGTGCGTAGTCGGCAAACAGCATTCCGCCGCTGCCTTTGCCTTTGGCCGTTGCCTTCGGTGCGACGGGCAAGCCGTCAAGCGCAGCCTTCGCGAGCTGTGCGCGTGCCAAAGCTCTCGCCTTGTCCGCGCGCATTTCAGGAGGTCTGCCGAGCGTTACTCGCTTCTGCTTGCCGCGCTGGCGGAACTGGACGAACCAGCACTTCGCGCCGCTGGCAAAGACCCGCAAGCCGAACCCCGGCAACTGGGTATCCCACCAGAAGAACTCCTGCCCGACAACCTTGCGCCTGGCGATGTTCCCATTAAGCTTGACCTTCTCGCTTGTACTTTTGCCCCCACGCCACCGAGTCGATCCAGCGTTCTTGACCGCCTCTGACGTTACCACATGGCCATTCGTTGACATCGATCTTGCTCCTTCATAGAAGGAACAAATTCACGCTATACCAATGGTTTATTTTCCATTGCTGCGACGCTGTCGCGTAGGGTGTGTATCTCTTTCCCTGCGTTGAACATGCCGTTTTGAAATGTGATCCCCATGCGATGGAGGCACATTTTTTTCGACCGGCAGGGAAGCCCGGCGCGCGCCATTCGAGCGAAACTGTCCGGTGGCGTCCATCCTCAAGCGAGCGCGCTATCGGGGAGCGGTTTTGGGAACCTAGTCGCGATGCTGGAAAAAATCCAATAAAAACAACATACGGTGGCGGAGACGGAGGGATTCGAACCCTCGGTA
>JBIPOH010000022.1:0-17684 GCA_044379435.1 Novosphingobium sp. | reverse complement strand
GGTTTTTTCGGCAAAGCCACTGGCGGAATTGACCGGCCCTACCCTCTCTTTCATCAGTGGGAGGTGGGGGCAAATGCCGATAGCTTCCGCTTTCAAAATATTGGGAGACGTGTCTTGGCCGATAAGACCCTGCGTACCTTTTGCCGCTTCTGCCATGCCAGCTGCGCGATGCTGGTCGATGTGGAAGGCGACAAGGTGAAGGCGGTACGGGGCGATCCCGAAAATTCGCTGTTTGGTGGCTACACGTGCGTAAAGGGCCGCCAGATGCCCGAAATGCACAACCTGCCCGAACGGCACATGCGCCCGCTGGTGCGCAAGGGCGGCGTGAAGGGCGCTGAGTTCGTCGAGGCATCGACTGCCGAAGCCCTCAAGCTGGTGGCAGACAAGATCAAGGCCGTGATCGCCGAGCATGGGCCGCATGCGGTGGCGCTCTATTGCGGCACCAATGCCTTCCAGAACAGCGCGGTGCTGGGCACCTCCTTTGCGCTGGCCGAAGCCATCGGCACACGCAACTACTACACCAGCGTCACGGTCGATCAGCCCGCCAAGGTGTTCACCACCGCGCGCTACGGCCAGTGGATGGGCGGACCGAACAACTTCGAGGAATCCGACGTCGTCATGTTCGTCGGCAACAATCCGCTCGTCTCGCACTACACGCCCAGCGGCGGCGTCCCGCCGTTCTCGCCCTCGCGCCGCCTGCGCGATGCGAAGGCGCGCGGCATGAAGGTGATCGTGGCCGATCCGCGCCAGAGCGACACGGGCAACCTCGCCGACCTCTACCTGCAGGTGAAGCCGGGCGAAGACCCCGCGCTGCTGGGCGGGATGCTCCACGTCATCATCAAGGAAGGGCTCTACGACCGCAATTTCGTGGCCGCCCATGTCGATGGCTTCGATGAACTGGCGGAAGCGGTGAAGGACTTCACGCCGGAACTGGCCGGGGAGCGCTCGGGCGTTCCGGCGGAGCAGATCGTCGCCGCCGCGCGGCTGTTTGCCCGCGCCGCGAAGGGCCGGGTGGTCACGGGAACGGGGCCGGAAATGGCTGGGCGCGGCGTCCTCACCGAATATATGGTGACCGCGCTCAACGTGGTCTGCGCACGGTTCAATCAGGCGGGTGACAAAGTGGCGAACCCGATGGTGTTCATGCCGTTTGCCGCAGGGCCGAAGAAGGCGCAGGTCGCGCCGCCGATGCCGATGTTCGGCGAAGGCTTCACCAAATCGCGCATCCGCGGGATCGGCAAGCTGGGGCAGGAAATGCCCTGCCCGGTGCTGGCGGACGAGATCCTCACCCCCGGCGAAGGCCAGATCAAGGTGCTGATCTCGATCGGCGGCAACCCGGAAATCGCCTTCCCCAATCAGCGCAAGGTGCGCAAGGCGCTCGAAACGCTCGATATGTTCGTGCAGGTCGATCCCTATATGTCTGCCAGCGCCAAGCGCGCGGACGTGATCCTCGCGCCTTCGATGTGCCTTGAGCGCGAAGACATCAACAACGTGTCGCAGCCGTTCTGCGAGGAGCCCTATGCGCACTACGCCGAGGCGATGGTGCCCGCGCCGGGCGACACGATGGACGAATACGAAATGCTGTGGTGGCTGGCCAAGCACCTCGGCCTCCAGCTCCAGTTGCCCGGCGGCCCCTGTTCGATGGATGCGGTGCCGGACAAGATGACCATGCTCGATCTCATCTCGCACGGCTGCCTCGTGGCACCCAGCAAGGCGCGCGCGGACGGGCTGGCAAGCGCGACGCCGGGCGGGGCGATGTTCTATCCCGAAGCCCATGCCACGATCGCAGCAGCGGACCCTGATGCGGCAAACCGCTTCCAGCTTGGCGCAGGCGCAATGCCCGCGGCCTTTGCCGGCTATGCGGCGCAGCGGCCCGAGGCGGACGGTTTCGACTTCCGCCTGATCTCGCGCCGGTCAAAGCATCGCTACAACAGCAACGGGCATATCTCCGAGTTCCTCAAGAAGAAGATGCCGACCAACCCGGCCTACATCAATCCCGAGGACCTGGCGGCGCTGGGCGTGGAAGACGGCGCGGTGATCGAGATCGCCTCGCGCGTGGCCTCGATCCATGCTGTCGCCAGTGCGAGCGACAAAGTGCGGCGCGGGGTCATCTCGATGTCGCACGCGTGGGGCAGCGATGATGCGGGCAAGGATGATGTCATGACCGAGGGCGGGTCGACCAACCGCCTGATCGACGACGCCGACGATGCCGATCCGATCACGGGCATGGTGCTGCAAAGTGCAATTCCGGTCCGGGTGGTGGCAGCCTGAGGGCCTGCCGAGGGCGGGTTCCTCCTCCCCTTCACCCCGTGCTCGATACGTGGTTTGGCTGCTCTTCCAGCCCGGCGCCCGAAGAAGAGAGCCAAGGCCCGTGTCAAGCACGGGCCGACGAGACGATGTGATGTGATCCGGGTCTGAATGCTGGGACAGCGCGGCTGAGGCAGATTGCTTCAGCCGCGTTTTCTTTGCCTTGCCCGCAGAGGACAAGGCGCCACACAACGAAAAAGGCCGCCCCGGTTTCCCGGGGCGGCCCTTTTTTCTAGCCTAGGCTCTGAAGGATCAGAACTTGAAGCTGGCCTGCACGAAGACCTGACGGCCACGGTTGACGGTGAACACTTCGTCGTCACCCACCGGAAGGCCGAGGCCGGGACCGGCGAGGAACGGACGGCCACCCGAGGTGTTGACGAAGATCTTGTCGGTGATGTTGTTGCCGATCAGTGCCAGCTTCCACTTCCCATCAGGCGCGCCGACCGAGATCTGCGCGTCGACAGTGGCGTAGGCCGGCTGCTTGTAGTCTGTGAAGGCTTCCTGGCGGGTGAAGTAGGTACCGCTGTAAGCAAGGTTGCTGGCAAGGCCCAGTTCAAGCGAATCCCCGAGCGGTGCCGTGTAATCGAACGCAATGTTACCGGCAAAACGCGGTGCCCGTGCGGCATCGCGGCCCCGGATATTCGGGCCGGCACCGCCCCCCTGCGTGAAGAAGTCCTTCGTGTACTTGGCATTGGTGTAGGCAGCCGCGCCGGTGAAGCGCAGCCCTTGAACCGGCGAGCGCCAGCTGAAGTCGACGTCGACACCCTTGGTGGTCACTTCACCCGCATTGGTGGTGATGAACTGGATCGTGGTCGCGTTGAAGTTCTGCACCTGCAGGTTCTTGAACACATAGTAGTATGCGGTCGCGTTGAACGTGATGGTGCGGTTGGCCAGCTGCGACTTGAAGCCGATTTCACCGCCGCGGCTGGTTTCCGACTTGAAGATGAGGCCCGAAGCCACGGCATCGCGCGTGGCCGGATTGTCCAGCCCGAGCAGGTTCGACGAAGGCAGAGCGGAGTTGTCGATACCGCCCGACTTGAAGCCGGTCTTGAACGCGGCATAGATGTTGAGGTCAGGCGTTGCCTTGTAGCGCAACGTGACTTCAGGCGTCCATTGGCTGTCCTTGAACGGGATCGGGCCGGAGAAGAAGCCGCTGTCGATAAACGCCGGACCGGACGAGAGGAAGGTGTGCACGTAAGGCACGGTGATGGTGTTCACCTTCTCTTCGCGCGTCCAGCGCACACCGGCCGTCATTTCGAGCTTTTCGGTGAAGGTCAGCGTGCCGCTGCCGAACAGCGAGTAGGCATCGGTCTTGGTGCGGTGCTTCTTGAACCAGTCGTAGGTGTTGCCCGTGACCGGATCGGGCGCGATGATCGAGATGTTCACGCCCATCTGCGATGTGTTGAAATCGATCGTGCGCTTTTCGTAGAATGCGCCGAGGCTGAAGTTGAACATGCCGTCGAAGCTGCTGACCATGCGCAGTTCCTGGGTGAACTGCTTGGTCTTGTTCTCAGGATCGCTGGAGCCCATGCCCAGCGGCACGCCGGGGCCGTTGATCGCCGCCAGCGCAGGCGCAATGGCAGAAACGGGGACGCCATTGGGATTGAATGCCGGGCCGACGCCGACATACGAGTAGCTGTCGAAATCGACGGCCTTGAGGCTCATGAAACCGGTGGTCGCGACGACCTTGAGGTTGTCCGCGATATTGGCGTTCATCAGCAGGCGGGTGAAGAACAGGTCCGTCTTGCCGAAGGGGTGGCCAGGATAGCCGCCATTGGCGCCCGCGCTGCCTTCGGGGAACTTGCCGACGGCCGTGGGCGAGGGATCGGACGTGGTGAAGAACTTGTCGAAGGGATTGCAATCTGCGTTCGACGGGATCGCAATTGCGCCGCCCAGCAGCACCACTTCATCGGCGCGGCCATTGGCCCCGCACGAAACGTCGCCTGTGCCGACGGCGCCATCATTGGTGTTGCGCGTGTAGGTGGCCTTGAGGTTGGCCTTGAAATCGCTGGTGGGTTCCCACTGCAGCGTGACCCGGCCGACGAAATCGCGCAGGCCGCGGTTGCGCAGCAGCGCCGGGGTGCTCGGCGCGATCTTCACGTATTCCTTCACATCGTTGTACTGACCGGCGATGCGAATGCCCAGCGTGTCGCTCAGCGGGCCCGAAATGAACCCGTTGACGAGATAGCCCTTCTCCTCGAACTCGTACGAAGCGTTGCCGCCATACTGCCACGTGGGAGTGGGATCCGCCGAGCGGATCTGCATCACGCCCGCCGATGCGCTCTTGCCGAAGTAGAGCGACTGCGGACCCTTGAGCACGTCGATCTGCGCAGGGTCGACGAAGCCGGCCTGCAGCAGGCGGCTGGTGGAAACCTGCACGCCGTCGAAATCGAGCGCAACGGCGCTGTCGAACGCCGCGGAGATGTTGGACGAACCGACGCCGCGCAGGGAGAGCTGCGCGCCTGCGCCCGAGCCGCCGATCTGCACGTTCAGCGTGGGAATGCGGCTGACGATATCAGCAGGCTTCGTCACGTTGTACTTGGCGAGCGTTGCAGCGCCGATCGCGGTGATCGTCAGCGGCACGTTCTGCAGCGATTCTGCATCGCGGCGAGCGAAGACGGTGATTTCCTCGGTCGTTGCCGGAGCTTCTGCGGCAGCATCGGCTGCTGCTGCATCAGCCGCGTGGGCAAAGCCCGGAAACGCCAGCGAAGCCGACGCGACGCCCGCAAGAAGCGCAACGCGCAGCGGCGAGCCGAGTGTGTTCAATCTCATGGCAATCCTCCCAATGTGATACAAGGATTGTATCATGCTGTTAACGCACGATTTTATCCTTACCATCCCGTATGTTAGGCTAGGGCGCAGGGGGCTAACAGCAACTATCAAAAAGGGTGACGAACTGTGGTTTTTCCGGCGCTGTGTGGCCGGAAAAGCGCAAGGATTCCGTAACGGAAGCCAAGCCATCCCCAGGTGCCGGATTGCTGCCGATTTTCGGCTGGTACGGGCCTCCACAGCACAGGCAGGCACAAGTGAATAATCGCCTGTAAAACCTTGCGCGCCGGCTTGCAGGCCGGACACGCAAGGAATGATCGGCATAACGCTCAGCGGCTTTTCGGCGGCGTTTCGCTATCCAGCCAGAGGTTCAGCTTCTCGTGGAAATCGCGGATCTTGCTTTCCTGATAGCTCGCGAAGATGACCTCGCCCTTGGGATGATTGTGCAGGCCTTTCTGCACGGCGGCGTGATTGAGCCCGTCCTGGTTGAAGATCTTGTTGAGGTAGCTGCCGAACTCGGTCGCCTTGGTGTAGTCGTCCTCCAGATCGAGGAAGGTGCACTTGGCAGGCGCGGGCCGCTCGCCGCCTTCGGGCACCTGCACCATGTACATGACCTCGTGCAGCGATTGCTCCGGGTTGTTCCCGTCAGGCCGGAAACGATAGAAGATCGGGTTGAAATCGGCCCAGGGGTGAAGGTTGGGGAACACCGAATAGAAGATTGCATCGATCATGTCGGCATCGCTGAACTGGTCGATCGCATCGCCCCATTGCGGCCGCATCAGCTCGCGCCGGTCGCGCGCAGCATCGGCGCGGAAATCCGCGGATGAGGCGCTGGCGAAGCGCGTGGGCATGTTTTCCTCACCGGGTGCGATCTTGCCGCCGATCCAGTTGCACATGTGCGGATCGGCATTGACGACCTGGCCTTCAAGGTGAGCCGCGTTCATGTCGAAAATGCCGGTCTTGCCATTGGGGTGGCGCACTTCGACGCGGTTTTCCTCGATGCGGCTGTAGAGGTGCCCGTTCAGCGGATGGAGAAAGCTGGTGAAGGCCTGACCTTCGGGGAATGCGGAGGGATCGGGCGCATCGAGATCGGTGTGCGCGCTGGGCGGGCCCGAAGCGGACATCGCGCGGCTGATATTGGGCCACACATCATACTTGGAGCCGGTATCGAGGAACATCGGCAGCAGTTCGGGGTGCGTGCCGACAACGTGGTAGGATTCCATGAAGGCTTCCTGCGCCACCTTCCAGTTGCACGGCAGGCGCTTGACCATGTGCGCGGCCTTGTAGCGCCCCTTGAACGGCAGCGAGAAGTGGCGGTCGATATCGCCGAGAAAATCGGCCAGCGGCTCGGCATCCGGATCCGGATTGATGAACACGAACCCGCCCCAATGGCCCACCGAAACGGCGGGGAGCGAATATTCCTCTTCGGTGACGCTGGGGAAATCCCAGTGGCTCGGCACTTCCTTGAGCTTGCCATCAAGGTGCCACGACCAGCCGTGGAACGGGCAGCGCAGCACTTTGAGGCCCTGCTTGTGCGCATCGCACAGCTGGCGGCCGCGGTGAAGGCAGGCGTTGGGAAAGGCTTTGACCGCGCCGGGGCCGTCGCCGGGCGCATTGCGCACGATCACGAACGACAGGCCGGCGATCTCGTAGACGAAAGTATCTCCGACATTGGGAATGTCGTCTTCATGGCAGGCCATCTGCCACACGCGCTTCCACAGCTGCTCGACTTCGCGGTCATGCTCCTCGCGGGTATAGTAGCGGTGCGTGGCGACTTTGGTGACACCGCCGGGATAGGGCGATTCTTCCAGATAGACAGGCGGGGGAGCGACCTTGTCGCTCTTGATCACATCGAGGTAGGTCACGCCTGCAGTCCGGTCGTGCCCGGTCTTGGTTTCCACCATTTGTCTGCTCTCCCATGGACTTGTCACAAGTCCACTTTCGATAAGTCTACGCCTCCTCAGAGGCGGGGCCATTACCAGTTTTGAGGGGACCGCCCTCCATCCCGCCCGCGGCGATGCAATAGAACACGACCGCGGGCACGGCGAACAGGGTGCTGATGCCGATCACCGCCCAGCTTAGCGCCTTTATGCCGAACAGGGGCGTAAGGGTGGTGCTGGCAAGGCCGACGAGGAACAGGCCGAGCGCCTGCCCGATGACGTTGTTGAAGATCATCGCCACCGCCATCGCCATCGCGCGCTCGTCCGGGCGCACGGCCAACTGGATCAGCGAGACGGTGGGCGCCTGCGCGATGAGGAACACGAGATAACCGCAGGAGAACAGGCCAAGGAAGGTCCAGAAATGCGTGCTCATCAGCGCGGCAAGATAGAACGGCAGGCAGGCCAGCGTCGCGATGGCGGGGAGCCAGGCGCGCCAGCGCGCATCGCGCCGCACCAGCCAGTCGGTCAGGTATCCGCCTAGGATCGGGCCGGGAATACCGCCCAGCACGAACGCGAGGCCGAGATAGAAGCCGACATCGGCGGTGGATACCGGAAAGCCCCGCAGCATTATCGCGGCGAGCCACGTGGCAAAGACATAGCCCGTCACGATCATGCAGCCAAAGGCGCTCGAGGCGGCAAGGAACACGCGGTTGGCCAGCAGCGCCCGCACCCCGGCAAGCCAAGTGGTCATCCCCTCGGCAAGGCCGACCTTGGGCGGGATCGGGCGGCCGCCGGGCTCTTTCACCGTCAGGAACACGAACAGCGCAAAGGCAATGCCGGGCAGGCCGAGCAGCAGGAACGTCATCCGCCAGCCCACCGCATGGGCGAGCACGCCGCCAAGGATGAGGCCTGCAGCCGTGCCCAGCGTGGGCCCAAGAAAATAGATGCCCATCGCGCGGCCCAGTTCGTGGCCCTTGAAGGTTTGCGTCAGCAGCGAAGTTGCCGCCGGGCCGCTGCCCGATTCGCCGATGCCCACGCCCATCCGCGCCAGAAAGAACGTCCAGAAGCCGGTTGCCATGCCGCACAGCGCGGTCATCAGGCTCCATGTGGCGATGGCGCAGGCGATGATCAGCGGGCGGCTCTTGCGGTCTGCCAGCCAGGCCAGCGGCAGGCCGCAGATCACATAGAGCGCGGTAAAGGCAAAGCCGGTGATCAGGCCGATCTGGGTGTCCGACAGCGCGAAGGCGTGCTTGATATCCTCGATCATGATCGAGAGGATCAGCCGATCGGCGATATTGAGCATGCCGCCGAAAGTGATGACGGCCAGCACGAATTTGCGGTAGTGGCGATGCTCTCCCAAGACGCTCGCTCCTCTTTTGCCAAGGGCTAGGCATTCGCGGGCGCGGCGGCGACTAACACAAAGGGGGAGGGCGGCCCCAGCCACCTAGCACTTTCAATGATCGTCGCCCCCCGGCTTTGGTGTCACGATACTTGTCATATCGGGCCGCAGCCGTCGGCCCGCCCTGATGGGAAAGGTATGGCTGACGTGCTTGAGCCGATTGCAGAGAATTTGTGGACGAACGAGGCGGAGCCCGCGCTGATCGGCGGGCGGCTGCCATCGGGGAAGATCGTGTTCCCCTATCCCAGCGGCGATGCAGCCGAAGGCGTCGAGCCCTGGCGCCTTTCGCGCAAGGGCACGCTGTGGTCGTGGACCCGGCAGGATTTCCAGCCGAAAGAACCGTTCGAAGGGCCGGAGCCGTTTCAGCCCTACCTGCTCGGCTATGTCGAGCTGCCCGGCGAAGTGATCGTCGAGACGCGCATCGTCGATTGCGTGCTCGAAGACCTCAAGCTCGGCATGCCGATGGAATTTGTTGTCGCGCCGTTTGACGCGACTCGCGCCACTTATGCGTTTCGTCCGGAGAAAGCGTGATGGAAGACGTCTATATCATCGGGGCGGGCATCCACCCCTTCGGCCGCACTGATGGCCGCTCGGGCCGCGATCAGGGCGTGTTTGCCGTGCGGCAGGCGATGGCCGATGCCGGCATCGATTGGACCGACGTGGGCTGCGCCTATGGCGGTTCGGCCGCGGCGGGCAGCGCCGATATCATGGTCAACGAACTGGGCCTCACGGGCCTGCCGTTTATCAATGTGGCCAATGGCTGTGCCACCGGCGGCAGCGCGCTGGCTTCGGCGCGCAACGCCATTGCGGCGGGCGAATTCGACGTGGCGCTGGCGGTCGGCTTCGACAAGCACCCGCGCGGCGCGTTCAATGCCAAGCCGCGCGATTATGGCCTGCCCGAATGGTACGGCCAGACCGGCATGATGCTGACGACGCAGTTCTTCGCATTGAAGATCCAGCGCTATATGCAGCTTTACGGGATCAGCCGCGAAACGCTGGGCCGCGTGGCGGAAAAGGCCTTCCGCAACGGGGTTCATGCCGATCATGCTTGGCGGCGTTCGCCGGTCGATCTTGAAACGATCCTAAACTCGCCGATGGTCAATGATCCGCTGACCAAATACATGTTCTGCGCGCCCGCCGAAGGCGCGGTCGCGCTGATCCTGGCCAGCGGCAAGAAGGTGCGCGAACTGGGCGCGGATGCGGTCAAGATCGCCAGCGTCGCCGTGCGCACCCGCCCGCCGGGTTCGTTCGAGGTCTTCGCGCCGTCGGTCGATATCGACAACGGCGGCAAGCCCACTATCCTCGCCTCCAAGGCGGCGTTCGAGCAGGCCGGGATCGGGCCGGAAGATATTTCGGTGGCGCAGCTGCAGGATACCGAATCCGGCGCGGAAATCATGCACATGGCCGAAAACGGCTTCTGCAAGGACGGCGATCAGGAACAGTGGCTGCGCGAAGGCCGCACGGAAGTCACCGGCAAACTCCCGGTGAACACCGATGGCGGCTGCCTTGCCTGCGGCGAACCCATCGGCGCTTCGGGCCTGCGTCAGGTTTACGAAAACACCGTGCAGCTGCGCGGCCGGGGCGGCGGGCGGCAGGTGCCGAACAATCCCAAGGCGGCCTACAGCCACGTCTATGGCGCACCGGGCCTGTCCGGCGTGTGCATTCTGGAGCGCTGAAGCCGATGGGGAAGATGACCGGCAAGGTCGCCCTGATTTCGGGCGGCGCAGAAGGGATTGGCGGCACAGTTGCCGAACTGTTCGTGGCCGAAGGCGGCAGCGTGATGCTGGGCGATCTCCAGCTCGACAAGGCTGAGGCCCATGCCGCCAGGCTGGGGCCGAATGCCGCTGCGGTGCAGCTTGATGTGCGCAGTCTGGAACAGTGGGAAGCCGCCGTTGCCGCCACGCTGGCGCGCTTCGGCAAGCTGACCACGCTGTGCAACATCGCGGGCATTTCCGAGCCGGGCAACACCGTCGACGTCGATCTCGATAGCTGGCACCGCCATATCGATATCAACCTGACGGGCTCGTTCTATGGCTGCCGCGCGGCGCTTCCGGCGCTGGCCGCATCGGGTGAGAACGCTACGATCGTCAATATCGGCTCGATGCTGGCGCACCGCGCGGCAGGCGGCATGGCAGCCTATTGTGCATCGAAGGCGGGCGTCACGCACCTCACCAGGTCGGTCGCGCTCGATTGCGCCGAACGCGGCCTCAAGATCCGCGCCAACACCGTGCATCCGGGCGCGATCCGCACCCCGATGTACAACCGCTACCTCAATGCAGGCGGCGCAACGCCCGAGCAGATCGAGGCAGTGATGGCCTCCGCACACCCGATGGGCCGCGTGGGCGAGCCTGACGAAGTGGCGCGTGCGATCCTGTTCCTGAGCTGCGAGGATTCCAGCTTCACCAGCGGGACCGACCTCAATGTCGACGGGGCCAGCGCGATCCGCAGCTAGGCCTACACATTCCAGCTGCACCGGACGAGAGAGCCGGGCAGCTTCCACCCAAAGAGGAGAGATGCGAAATGGCACTGGTATCCGTCGTGGGCGCAACTGGCCGGCAAGGACTGGCACAGGTGCGCCAGCTTGTTGCCGCAGGGCATCAGGTCCGCGCCCTGTCGCGCAATGAAAAGCCCGATCTCGGGCCGACCAACGCCGATATCGAAACCCGCGTGATCGACCTGTATGATCGCGGGACCTACACCAAGGCGCTCGAAGGCTCGGACGCGGTGTTCTACAACCATCCGCTGCAGCTGCGCGATTCCCGCGCCGAACTGGCGGGCTGGATCGGTGAGGCGGCGAAGGAAGTCGACGCCAAGCGCTTCATCTGGAACACATCCAGCTGGATTCCGGACAAGCCCGGCGATGCCCACACTTATGCTGGCAACACCGCAGGCATCAACGCGCTGTTCCGCTCAGGCGTTCCGGCCACGGTGTTCGGCTCGGTGCTGTTCATGGACAACCTGCTGACGAACTGGGCGCGGCCCTTCATCATGCATGAGAAGCGCTACGTCTATCCGCACAAGCCGACGCTTGGCGCGAACTGGATCAGCCTGGACGATGTCGCCAAGATCATGGTCCACGCGATGGACCGTCCGGACATGGAAGGCACCTGGATGAACATTGGCGGGCCGGAGCGCCTGCTGCCGCCGCAAGTCGCGCAGATCCTTTCGGACCACTTCGGCCACACGATCAAGTATGATCCCTGCACGCCGGAGGAGTTCGGCGACCTGCTCGTGGCCGCACTCGGCGATTCGATGGCCGAGGAGATGCGCAAGCCTTATTCGGCGGGCATCGCGGCATTCTACAACTACAACAACAGCGCCCCGACCAAGCCGTTCGAAGTCAATGTCGAGGCGATGATGGAGCGCCTGCCGGGGATCGAGCTGGAAACGCTGGCGCAGTGGGTGGCGCGGCAGGACTGGTCCGATACGGCGCACCGGCCTTCGGCGGGGTAATTCCGCGCCATTCCCAGTCCCGCTCACCCTGAGCCTGTCGAAGGGTGTTGGCGCGACCGCCGCGTATGATGCTTCGACAGGCTCAGCCTGAGCGGTCGGGGGTGGGATATTCCGCCTTGGAGGCTGGACAACAAACCGACGCGGTGCGACCAACCGCGTCGGTTTTCGTTTGCGAATGAGGCGTTTCATGCGGTTGCTCGGAACTTCGGCACTGGCTCTGGCGCTCGGGCTCAGCACGGCGGCATTGGCGGCAGAAAAGCCGGCCGATGCAGCAAAACCCGCCGATGCGGCGAAGGCCGCGCCCGCCGAACTGTTCCAGCCGGATGAGGTTGCAAGCGAAGGCTCTGTCACCGTGCGCGGCGCGCGGATCGACTACAAGGCCATCGCAGGCACGCTGGTGATCCACCCCAAGGGCTGGGACGATGCGGCCAAGCCCAAGGGCGATGATGAGGCCTCTGCCGAAGCCGCGATGTTCTACACCGCCTATTTCAAGAAGGGCGCGGCGGCGGCGGACCGGCCCCTGATCTTCGTGTTCAATGGCGGGCCGGGTTCGTCCACCGTGTGGCTGCACATGGGCGCCTTCGGCCCGCGCCGGGTGATGACGGCGGATGGCCAGCATACGTCGCCCGCGCCCTACACGGTGATCGACAACGGCGAGAGCCCGCTCGACGTCGCGGACCTCGTGTTCATCGATGCGCCGGGCGCGGGGTTCAGCCGGATCGCGGGCAAGGACAAGGAGAAGGCGTTCTACGGGATCGATCAGGACGTTTATGCCTTTGCCGATTTCATCAAGCAGTTCCTGAGCAAATACCAGCGCTGGAATTCGCCGCGCTACCTCTTTGGCGAAAGCTATGGCACGCCGCGCGCGGCGGCTTTGGCGGCGAAGCTGCAATCGGCAGATTCGGTCGATTTCAACGGGATCATGCTGCTGTCCGTCACGCTGGCGTTCGATTTCTGGGCCGATGCGCCGCAGTGGAACCCCGGCAACGATCTGCCCTATGTCGTGACCTTGCCGACTTATGCGGCGACGGCGTGGTATCACAACCGCGTGCCCGGCGGCCGCCCCGCAGCGCTGGAACCCTTCCTTGCGGAGGCGGAGCGCTTTGCCACCGGCGACTATGCCGCCGCGCTGATCGAGGGGAACGACATCTCGGCAGAGCGCAAGCAGGCCATCGCGGAGAAGCTCTCGCGCTACACTGGCCTTACGGCAGCCTATATCCTGCGCTCCAATCTCAGGATCAATCTCGGCCAGTTCAACCGCAACCTGATGGACGAGACCGGGCAGACCGTGGGACGGCTCGATACCCGTTTCGCCGGGCCGAGCCTCGATGTGCTGAGCCGCGAGGCGGACTATGATCCGCAGTCCACCGCGATCAGTTCGGCCTATGTCTCGGCGTTCAACGATTATGCGCGCGGCAAGCTGGGGTATGGCGGGGGCAAGGCGTTCAAGCTTTTCGCCAACGTCGGCGATTGGGATCTGAAGCACACCCCGCCGGACGCATCAGGGCCGGTGGAGGGTGCCGCAAACGTGCTGCCCGATCTTGCCTTTGCGATAAAGACCAACCCCAGTTTGCGCGTGCTGGTGCTGGGCGGGTACTACGATACGGCCACGCCCTATTTCGAGGGGCGCTTCCAGATGCGGCACCTGCCCGTGCCGGAAAGCCTGCGCGGCAACATTTCCTACAAGTATTACCCCAGCGGCCACATGGTCTATGCGCACGAGCCTTCGATGAAGGCGCTGCACGATGATGTGGCGGCGTTTGTGAAGGGGCGGTGACGCCTACCGTTTCGCCGCCAACCAGCGCCGCGTCGCCTCTGCAACCACTTTGGCGCGCTCGCAGGGATCGGGGAAGCCATCGCGCAGAGCCTTTGAGCGCAGTTCGATGCTGAGCGGAATGCCGGGCGGCAGAGCCTGATACATCGCGGCCAATGGCAGCGCACCTTCGCCGCACTGCTGGCGCAGATCGATTGCGTCCTCGATGATCGCGGGGAAATCCGCTGGATCGGGACGCTTGGCGGGCGCATCGCAAAACTGGGCATAGGGCAGCAGTTCACGCGGCACTGCCGCCAGATCGGCCACCGGGCTCTGCGAGCGGTCGACGTGGATCGGATCGATCAGCAGCGCGCGCAGCGGGTGAGCGACCTGATCCAGCACACCGAGCGCCATCGAGAGGTTTTTCACCTCGGTGAAGATGCCGAACTCAAGCGTGACGCGCATGCCGGAGCCTTCGGCGTGCACGCACAGTTCGTGCAGGCTCGCGGCGGTCTTGGCCATGTCCGGCTCGGACGAGACACACAGCACGTTCTGCGCGCCCAGCGCCGCGCCGACGTCGATCACCTTCTTGTGCAGGCCCATGTCGCTACCGGGCTGGATCCAGATCACTTCGACATCGAGCAGCGGCAGGCCCGTATCCGCCAGCGCGGAACGGGCCTCGCGCGTCTTCGCATCGGTCCATTCGCCAGGATCGACCCACAGGCCGGTCATGTCGAAACCGCCCGCTGCTGCAGCCCGGATGGTCTCGACCGGGCCGAATTCGGGGACGATGCCCGATGCGAAGGAGATCGGGTTCATCAGATCGAGCTTCCCCCGTCGATGCGGAACTCCGCACCGGTTGTGAAACCGGATTCGTCTGAGGCGAGGTAGACCGCGATGGCGGCGATTTCGTCTGGCGTGCCGATGCGGCCGATGGGGTGGACTGCGACCCAGCCGGCGTAGACTTCATCCGGGTTCGGAACCTGCGCCAGCACCTTGTCGAGGATAGGCGTACGGATCACGCCGGGGTGGATCGAGTTGCAGCGGATGCCGTAGCCGCTCTTGCCGCAGTGCGCGGCGATCGACTTGGTCATGTGCGCCACCGCAGCCTTGGCGCCGTTGTAAGCAACAAGATCGGCATTGGCGCGGATGCCTGCAAGCGAAGACATGTTGATGATCGAGCCGCCAGCTGCCTTCATCTTCGCCACGGCATATTTGCAGCCCAGGAACACGCCGACCACATCGATCTCGAATTCATGGCGGAACTGCGCGAGTGTAACCTGCTCGATGTTCCCGGCAGTGGTGATGCCTGCGTTGTTGATCACGCAATCGAGCGCGCCGATGCTGTCCATCGCAGCGGCCCAATCGGCCTCCTGCGTCACATCAAGGTGCACGTAGCGGGCCTTGTCGCCAAGTTCCGCGGCCAGCGCCTCGCCGCCCGCATCGTCGATATCGGCAATCACCACGCTCGCCCCTTCGGCAACAAAGCGCCGCGACATGGCTGCACCGAGCCCCGAGGAACCGCCAGTGATAAGCGCGGTCTTGCCGTTCAGTCGCATACTCTCATCCTCTCCAAAAACTCGTTCAAACCTTGGATCCGCTCATGCTGAGCTTGTCGAAGCATCATGCCCGGCCGTTGCGCCAGCACCCTTCGACAGGCTCAGGGTGAGCGGAGCTGGGGGCGCCGGGGCTATTTTACACATTCGCTGGATCGACGCGTTCCCAGTCATGGTATGCCTGCCGCGCCACGATCAGCCAGCGCCCATCGCGCTTTTCCATCCTGTCGCAATAGCGGCCTGCCACGATCCAGTCGGTCGCCTTTCCGCCCGTCGGCACCGGAGTGCCTTCGGTGTGGCCGGCCTCGATGAAGTGGTAGGCGACGAAATTGGCTTCAGCCTCCACGCTCTGGCCGTCCGGCGCAAAGGCGAAGTGCACATTGCCGATGGAGTGGTGTGTCGCGGGAATGGTGCCGAGGACGGCACTGGCAAAACCGATAAACTCGTCCGGCGAACCGACGAAGGTCGAGTGCCGGTGCACATGGTCGTCGGCGAAGCAGGAACGCACCAGCGCCCAGTCTTTCCGGTCGATTCCCTTGCAATAGCGGTGGAGCAGATCGCGGATCTCCTCGCGCGCCGAGAGCTCGTCTGTCGTCAGCGTCACGGCCTCACCCCTCTCTTTTGCTAGTAACGTCTGCCTAGCATCCGGGGTGAATTGGTGGGAACTTGCATAATTGAGAGGACATTCGGGTATGGGCAGGCTGGCAGGCAAAGTCGCGATCATCACAGGCGCGGCCAAGGGCCTTGGCGAGGCGGATGCGCGCATGTTCGTGCGCGAAGGCGCGCGGGTCGTGCTCACCGATGTGGACCGTGAAAACGGCGAGCGAGTGGCGGCCGAACTGGGTGACATGGCCGAATTCCGCTACCTCGATGTGCGCCACGATGCCGAATGGAAGGTGCTGGTCGACGATGTCGCCCTCCGCCACGGCAAGCTCGATATTCTCGTCAACAACGCGGGCGTGGTCGAACTCGGTGATATCGAAACGCAGACCGAGAAGGACTACCGCTTCATCATGGCTGTCAGCGCGGACGGCACGTGGTTTGGCTGCCAGCACGCGGTGCGCGTGATGAAGGAGACGGGCGGCGGCTCGATCGTCAACATGGCTTCCATCGCATCGGTGCAGGGCGAAAGCGCGGTCGCGGCCTATTGCGCGGCCAAGGGCGCGGTCGAAGCGCTCACGCGGGCAGTGGCCGTCCACTGCGCCAAGAGCGGCTACAACATCCGCTGCAACTCGATCCACCCGGCCGGCGTGCTGACGCCGATGGTGATGGAAGTTGGCCGGCAGGCAGCGCTGATGCGGGGTGCTGAGGAGGCGCTGAACGCCGGGCCGGTAACCAAACTGGGTGAGCCGGACGACATCGCCTACACGGTGCTGTTCCTCGCCTCGGACGAGAGCAAGTTCATCAACGGCGCGGCGATCCGCGCGGACGATGCGAAATCGGTGATTGCAGGGAACGCCTGAAAGCGCCTGCGGGAAGGGAGTGCCGGACATGATGGATCAGCAGACGGTCGACACGATCAAGCGGCTGATGGAATGGGAAGCGGCGCGCACCCGCCCGCCCGAAGGCTTCCCGCCTCTGCCGGACCTTCCCGCCGGGCGCTACACCAGCCAGGAATACTACGACCTCGAACAGCAGCACATCTGGAAGAAGAGCTGGCTGTTTGCCGCGCACCTCGATGAAGTGCCCGAACCGGGCAGCTTCATGCAGTGGGACAATGCCGGGCAGCCGCTGATTATCGTGCACGGCATGGATGGTGTGGTCCGCGCGTTCTACAACACCTGCCGCCACCGCGGCGCGCCGGTCGTCACTGTGCAGAGCGGGCGCACCCCGCGCCTGATGTGCGGCTATCACAACTGGACCTACAAGACCGACGGCGAGCTGGTCGGCGTGCCGGAATCGCAGGATTTCGGCAGCAATTTCGACAAGTCGTGCCGCAGCCTGATTTCCGTGCGCTGCGAGATGTACGGCAAGCTCATCTACGTGAACCTCGATGAGGGCGCGATGTCCCTGCGTGAGTGGATGGGGCCGATCTGGGACGAGTGGGAGGAGTTCGCGTTCGACAGGATCAAGCTTGCCGCGCGCCAGTCGTTCGACCTCAACTGCAACTGGAAGGTGGCGATGGAGGCCAACATGGAAGTCTACCATGTGCCCTTCATTCATCCTGATACGGTGGCGCCGCTGGTCGATCACAAGCGCAACGTGAACACGATGTACCGCCATGGCCACGCGCGGATGATCGCGCCCGCGCCCAGAGACACCGATCGAGAGCATGTGCGCGCCATCGATAACCCGCCCGAATGGAAGTCGATCGAGACGGTGGGCGAACTGGGGCGCACCACCACGCAAAGCTACACGATGTTCCCCAACTGGGTCTCGCCGCTGTCCAACTTCTTCGTGCCCCCGCTGATCTTCTGGCCGACGTCGCTGAACACGACGCGACTGGAGCTGATTACCATGGCGCTTGACTGGGGTGACGGCCCCGTGCCGGACCTCTGGACCGTGCCCGATGGTAAGGGCGGGCGCGCGATGAGCCCGATCATTCTGGAAGACACCCAGTTCGGCGAAGC
>JBIPOH010000258.1:0-4837 GCA_044379435.1 Novosphingobium sp. | reverse complement strand
CGTCCATTGCCGAAGCGGCGCCCGGGAGCGGATAGGTATCGGTGAAAGTGCGGCCCGAGGCGGAGCGCGCGGTGACGCTCATCATTGCTGCCGAGCGCATGGCGGCAACGACCGCCGCGTCCATCCGCCGGTCTGCCGCCCAGGCATCGGCGGTTCCGGCCTGAAGCGCGAACCGCTGCGCGCCGACGGTGAGCGTGACCACGGCCCCGGGGCCGACCTTGCGCGAGAGCCGCACATGGATTTCCCCCCGCGCGCTGCGCTTGGGCCAGGTGCCAACGGTGAAATAGGGCTGCAACTCGTTCATGCGGCCTGGCGGCGCTTCTGCCATGGCGATGGCATAGCAGCGCGGCACACCTGCATCGGAAAACGCGCCCCAGGTGTTCCAGATGCCTAGGCTGTCACGCGCGGAAGCAGGGGCGGCGAGAACAGCGGCGAGCAGGGCGGCGGCAGCCGCTAGCGCCCGCTTCATGGGTCCACCAGATCGAGATAGGCGACCACGTCGTTGTCGGTTGCGATGAACAGGCCTTCCTGCACATCCTCGCTCTGCTGCGCGGCGAGGGCAAGCGCCTGAGCCAGCGTGCCATAGAGCAGCGTTTCGGCAGCGCCGCCATCAGGCCCGTCGCTGAGGTGATAGAGGCGCACCGCGGTGCTTTCGTGCGTGGAGCGCATCAGTCGGTGCCTTCGCGCCTGCTGCCTTCAAGCCGTGCGCCATCAAGCAGGCGAGCGGCGCGGTCTGCTTCGGCCTTGGTGGCCGCCTGTTCGGCGCGGGTGCGGCCGTGGGCTGCGCGGTTGGTGGCAGCCTCGGCCTCTTTGCTGCGGCGCGCGGCGGCCTTGCGGGCAAGGCGCAGGTTGACCACTTCGCCCATCAGGCGTGCTCGCTGCCCCGTTCGGACCCGAACAGCACCGTCTCCCGGCCATCTTCAACCAGCGCGATCGAGCCTTGCACCAGCGAAGGGGCAATCGGTGCGCCAAGATCGGGATGAACCGGATAGCCCGCCATCATGCCGCGCAGCACCCGGCTGGAGATGCCGTGCATGACGACCACGTGGTCGCCCGGCGCATCGCCGACTTCGGCGAGCCAGCGGGCGAGGCGGGCGGCGATCATCGGATAGTCCTCGCCCTGGGGGGCAGGGCGCAGAAGATGGTCGGCGATGACAATGGGCCCGACTTCGGCCTCCACATCATCATAGAGCCTGCCGCACCACGCGCCCATGTCGATCTCTCGGAGATGGTGGGTGCGATTGGCGGCGAACCAATCGAGCCCGAGTTCGTGCGCGATGAGCGCCGCAGTCTGCAAGGCGCGGCCGGTTTCCGAAACGTGGAGCGTTGCATCAGGCGAGGGGCCGAGCGCGGCGCGCATAGCTTGGCCCATGGCTAGCGCCTGCTCCGTGCCGAGCGCGGTGAGCGGGGTGTGGATGTGGTTCGCCTGCAGGCGGCGGGCGGCATTATACACCGTCTCACCGTGGCGCATGATGAAGTAGCGGGGGTTGGCCATAGCAGGCCTGATAACCGGATGGGCGGCGGAAAGCGAGAGGGGGAGAGCGCCGCCGTGGCCCCCATTGGCGCAGACCCGGGGCTGACTGCGCAGGAACTCCGGGCAGCGCGTCTTGCCTCAGCGCCAGTCGGCCAGCATCCGGGCCAGCGTGCTTGGTCCCGGCAGGCAGCGCGTTGGGTTGGCGCGGGGTAGGGCGGCGCAATCCCACCAGGCGCCCTCCGCGCCCGTCTGCCGATCGCGCAGATAGACGAAGCCGGGGCCTTGTCCGGGCGCGGCGCCCAGCAATTCGCCCACCACCGCGCAGCGTGGCCGATCGGCGCAGGCGGCCAGAGCGCGTAGGGCATAAGTGCCGGGAAAAGCGGCCGGATCGAGCATGAGCGCGATGCGCGCACTGGCGGCGGGTGCGGAGCCAGCCGGGCCGGGCGCGGCAGGGTGCTGGCTTGTGCCGATATGCGCCGCGTCGGCCCGGTTCAGCCCGTCTGCATCGTCAAGCGGCAGATAGGCCAGCGGGGCTGCGGCGCTGGCCGCGCTGGCCATGCCCGGCGCAGTTTCTGGCGCGCCCGGTGCCCCGCCACCATGCGCTGATGAAAGCGCGGCCATCAGCGTGACGCGCGGCTCTGCTCCGCTGAGCGCGCTGCGCAGCACGCCGAGCGTGCCCCACGTGCCCGGCCAGCGGTAGAACAGGTGGAGCCCCACTTGCGCCAGCTTGACGAGGCCGCTGCGCCACACCGGCACGACATAATCGGCGTGGTAATGTGTGGCGAGGCCGACGCGCGGATCGACGGTCCCCGCCAGCGCTGCTGCCGCCACCGCGCGGGCGCGCGCCCACGCCGCCGCGCTAGGGCGGCGCGAGGCCATCGAACCATCGCAGGTGAAGCTGAACTGGCAGCCCGTGGTCCGCTCCGAACCCTGAAAAACCACGCCGCAGACGCTGGCTGGAAAGGCCGGGTGCCGCGCGCGATTGAGCACAACCTGCACCACCGAGCGCATCCCCGAAGGATCATCGCCCGCCTCGTACCATGCGGCTGCGGCGAGGCAATCGAGCGCGCGGGCCTGTGCGCCGGGATCGCCGGCTCCTGCTCCTGCGGCCGCAAGGCGAAAGGGCGGCGCTGGCGCGCTCGGCGCGGAAATCGGCATCGCCGCATTGGCGAGGCGGGCGGTATCGGGCTGATAGGGCAGGAGCGCGGCTGGATCGGGCAGCGGCGGCGGCAACGCAAGGCGCACCACAGGCCCGGTTGGCGGGGGCGCCAGCAGCACGAGTGCGGCACAAAACCCCGCCAGAAACAGGACCGCCACCACCATCCGGAGCGCCAGATGGCGCGGCCGCGGGCCCCATTCGGGCAACGGCGGCGGGCGGCCCGCATCGGGCAGGCTGCGGTGCAGCCCGGTTTGCGGCAGAGTGGCCATCTGGACTGGCCCTAAAGCCGCCAGCGCAGCGCGATGGCCGCGCGGTTGCGATTGTAGGCGCGGCCCGGATCGACCGCGCCCGAATTGCGGGCAAGGCTGTGGGTGTAGTCTGCCGTGATCTCGAAATGCGAGGTAAGCCGCCAGCCCACGGCGAACGAGCCGGTGAAATAGCGCTCCTGCCGGGCCTGCGCGCCCGATGGCACCTGAAAATCGGCCACGACATAGCGCACCGCAGGCCGCAGGATCAGCGAGCGCAGCAACTCGTGCTCGGTAGAGAGCATGACCTCGTGCTGCTGGATGCCTGCGATCCCCACGATCGGGGAACGCTGGAACGTGCGCCCGCCCGAAAGGCGCAGCGTGGTCAGCCGCGTCGGGCTCCACTTGAGCTGCGCGAAGTAGGCAAGGCCGCTGATGCGCGGGAACTCCGCCGCGTTGAAATTCTGCCGCACCCAGCCCACGCCAAACTCGCCCTGCAGCAGCCGGTTCAGCCCGAAGGCAAGGCCGGCCAGCGCAGTCAGGCCATTGGAATCGCGGCTCGGCCCCGGGGGCGGATTGGTGTAGCGGTTGCGATTGTAGGTCAGGCTGGTGAATGCGGCGACGCCCGGCCCGATGCCGATGGCCGCGCGCAGCGTGCCCGAAAGCGCTTCATAATCGCGCGGCGACAAATCGATCACGGCGCCGCCCAGTTCGCGGTCGTCATAGCGATACCGTTCATAGCGCCCGCCCAACGTGACTTTCGCGCGGGCGAACGTTTGCTCGATCTCTCCGCTGCCGGTCAGCACCGTGAAGGCAATCGGCGCGGAGCCGAACAGCGTATCGCCGCTGGTGCCGCGCGCTTCGATCCGCCGCGCCGCGCCGACTTCACCGGAAATGCGCGTATCCGCAGAGATATCGAGCCGCCCATCGAGATGGGCGGCATAGGTTTCGACATTTTCGGTCTTCAGCCGGGCGAAGCGCTTGACCGCGCCTTCTGCCGAAAGGCCGATTGCATGGCGCGACCACTGCGTGCGCACCGCCAGCGCCGGCAGGAGCGAGGCGGCAACATCGCCGCGCTTCACATCGCTGCGGGCATAGACGTTGTCCGAGGCATCAGCTTCGATCCCGAAGCTGGGCGAGATCAGCAGGGCGCCGACGCGGGCACCGCTGGTTTCCACTTCGGGCCGCGACCGCGCGCCGACCGTATCGCGCTCCATACGCGGATCGACTGTGGTTTGCGCGCGGGCTGCCGCGAACGGGGCAAACAGCCCGAGCAGGCAGACCGACCAGGCGCCCGGGCGCGCGAACATGGCGGCGCGCCGGGGCGCCTGCCGCTGCTGATTTGAGGCCATCGCCCGATCCCTGATCCTGCGCCGTTGCTGTCCCACACCGCAGAGCTACCATCCTTTGTCCCGCTCCGTTCGCGCAATTAGCCCCGTATCTGAGCAATCTCCTGCAGGGCCGGCGCCGGCCGAGGCCCTTCGCGCTGCATTAACCAATGGGGGAAAGCGTTCCTTGAACAGCACGCGCGCATGGTCGCCCACATGAACGCTCTTGTCTCCCGCATCACACCCGGCCAGGTGGCGCGCTGTGCCCGGATTGGCGCGCTGCTCATCGCTTTTGCGCTGACCGCAGGCTATGTAACCGACCGGCTCACGCTGGAGCTCGCCGGGGTTGGCGCGCTGTTCCTCGCCATGTTGACGCTGCTTGCGCTGCCCGGTCAGCGCAGCTCAGAGTTGATGGGGGCGCTGGCTATCTGGCTGACGTATGCCGAATTCATGGCCGCGATTCAAAGCGGGCAGTTCAATCTGTGGCGCTGGGCGGTGGTGCTGGCCACGCTTTCGCTGGTGATCGTGCCGATTAAGGTGCAGCACTTGCGCCAGCTGGCGCGGAGCAACCCCTATCGGCCCATCGGCGAGCAGGAGCGGCGCATCTGGCCGGCGGCAGCATCGGCCATGG
>JBIPOH010000235.1:0-5379 GCA_044379435.1 Novosphingobium sp. | reverse complement strand
ATGGCGGGGGCAAGCCGGTAGAATGGGTGCGCAAAGTGCACTTCCGGCGCGCCCTGCGTCTTTTCGCCCTAGCCCTCGGGCCTCGCGTTCCTGCGGCGCGGGCCGGTGGTGGACTGGCGCGCTTCATACATGCCCTCAAGCGCGGCATCGGCGCGCTTGAGGGCCGCCCGGACGAGCGGCAGGTCCTCCTCCCCGATGGCCGAAACAAGCGCGCCGACCACTTCGCGGCTGAGTTCGTTCGAACGCCTTGCCACTTCGATGCCTTGCGGGGTGAGCCGGGCAATGACGATGCGCGAATCCTCCGGCCCGACTTCCCGTGTGAGGTAGCCAAGACCTTCGAGGCGCTTGAGCTGATGCGAGATCGTCGACTGCGGCAGCGCCATGACCTTGACGATCTCCCCGGCCGTCAATTCGCCGCGTTCGGCGAGCAGCACGATCATCCGCGAGGTGACGAGATCGACGCCCGCTTCCTGAAACCAGGGGTTCGAAATGCGGGCCATGTGCGCGCCCACGCGGTGGACGAGGAACGAGATGCGCTCGGCCAGCGGCGGCAGGGCACTTTCAGCAGCCTGCGGGTCGTGGTCAGGTCGGTCAGTCGGCATCGCTTTGCGAACCTTCGGCGCTGGGGTCTGGGATGACGGGATATGGCCCCAACAGGAGCAGTATGCAGCCCGCTACGGCAAACAATCCTGCCGAGGACAGGAAACTGGCCGAATAATCACCCGAAACCTCACGCAGGCGGGAGAACATCGCAGGTGCCGTGGCGCTGCCGACAGCGAGGCCAGCGTAGAGCAGCGCATAGAGCTTCGAGAAGCGGGCGCGGCCGAAATAGCGCGCGGTGAGGAAGGCGAGGAGATCGAGTTCGGCCCCGGCGGCAAGGCCGAGCGCAAGGCAGCACAAGGTGAGCGGCAGGGTGTCCGTGGCGCCCACCAGCACGAGGCAGGCGACGGCGGGGATCAGCAGGATCACGCAGCCGACCGCCGGGGCCCAGATGCGGTCGATCAGGATGCCGACCAGCACGCGCCCCGGGATCATCGCAATGCCCACGGTGCCGGCAATCATGGCGGCCCGCGCGGGCGACAGGCCTCTGTCGGTGAAGGCGGGCACCAGACTGGTCAGCACCCCCGAGACCGCGAGATAGCCGCACAGGATCGATATCGCGAGGACCATGAAGCGCAGGCTGAGCACGGCGCTGCGAATGGAGACAGGGGGCTCCGCAGGCGCATGGGCGGCTCGAACCGGTTCGTCAGGGAGCCAGAGCCACGCCACCGGCAGCGAGAGAGCGAGGGGCAGCAAGGCCACCACGGCAAGCGCGACGTGCCAGTTCGTGCGCTGCACCAGCAGCGTGATGAGCAAGGGCAGCGCGATGGCCGACAGGGCCGTGCCGACAAGGGCGAGCCCAAGCGCCGTGCCACGCGCGGCATCGAAGCGCGAGGTCACCACCTTCGACCAGACCACCGGGTTGGTGCCAGCCCCCAGCAGCGCGGTCATGGCGAAACCGAGGTAGAACACCATCGGCGAACCGGCCATGGCGGCCACCATCATGCCCAGCGCGACGCCCGCGAAGCCCGGCAGGGCAACCCTGCGGACGCCGTAGCGATCGACCATCCAGCCCGTGACCGGTGCCGTCAGCGCGCCGAGGCCGGAACTGAACGCAATGGCGAACTGGATGTCGGTGCGCGACCACCCGGTTGCCAGCTCGATCGGCTTGGTGAGCGGGCCGATGCTGTAATAGGGCAAAGCGATAGCGCTCGCCGCGATGCCGAGCGCGCAGGCCACCAGGACGCGCCAGCCGGATCTCAGTTCGGCGATGGCGGCGGGCGTCATCATTCGGGAGGTTCTCCAACTGCTGCGCGCACCGGGGGCAGACCGGGAAAGGCCCGCCCATATTGTATCGATTTCGATGCTTCACAACGCGCGGCCGCCGTGTCAAGGGATGGGGGAACAGGACCGGGGGGAGAGCGCTGCTTGGCCGAGCATGAGGACATGTCCCCGCTGGGCCGCGTGCTGTCATTCTGCGCGGCGTGGAGCGGGCCAGATCTCGACCGGGCCATCGCCCATCTCGCGCCCGATATCGCTTATCACAATATCCCGATGGCACCGCTGCACGGCCTGCCCGCAGTCGAGCGCTATCTGCGCAGCGCCGGTCCCTTTTCGGATTCGCACTGGGATGTGCGCCATGCAGCGGCGAACGGCGAGGTCGTCCTGACCGAGCGCGTGGACCACATGACCATCGGCGGCGCGAGGATCGCCCTATCACTCATGGGTGTGTTCCGGGTGCGCGGCGGCCTGATATGCGAGTGGCGCGACTATTTCGACCTTGCCAGCTATCGGGATCAGATGGCTGGCGGCGCCGCGGGACTGGAAGGAGCCTGATTGCGATGGAACTCGGATTGAAGGACAAGGTGGTGCTGGTCACCGCCGGGAGCCAGGGCATCGGCCTTGCCACCGCTCAGGGCTATCACCGCGAAGGCGCGCGGGTGGCGATCTGCGCGCGCAATGCCGAAAACCTCGCCGCCGCCGCCGCCACGATGCCGGGTTGCCTCGCTCTGCAGGCCGACGTGAGCGATGCCGACCAGATCGAGGCGATGACGCGCGAAGTTGCGGCAAAGCTGGGGCCGGTCGATGTGCTGGTGGTGAACGCTGGCGGGCCACCGCCGGGGCTGTTCTCGGAACTCGATGACGATGCGTGGATGGCCGCCACGAACCTCACGCTGATGTCCGCCGTGCGCATGACCCGCGCGGTACTGCCGGCAATGCGCGAGCGGCGCTGGGGGCGGATCGTCATCATCTCCTCCGTCGGCGTGAAGCAGCCGGTCCCGAACCTGACTTTGTCCAACAGCATCCGCATGGCCGTGCTCGGCTGGTCGAAGACGCTTGCGCAGCAAGTGGCGGCAGACAATGTGCTCGTCAACACGGTCTGCCCCGGCTTCACCCGCACCGCCCGGATCGCGCAATTGGTCGGGCCTGCCGGGCCGGACGGACCGAGCCCGGCTGAAATCGCCATCGCCTCGCAGATCCCGCTGGGCCGGATTGCCGAGGCTGAGGAAATCGCCGGGCTTGCCGTGTTTCTGGGTTCCCAGGTCGCCAGCTACATGACCGGCACGGCCATCGCGGTGGATGGCGGCGCCGCGCGGGGATACGCCTGAGATGAGCGCAACGACCAGCCTCGCCACCGCCCGCGTCATCGATATCCACGCCCACGCCGTCATCGAGGAAACGTTCGGACAGGCCGGGGCATTCGGCCCGGAGCTCTATGACGACGCGGGCGTGCCGGTGTTCCGCATTGGCGACTACCGTCTGCGCGGTGTGCGCTATCGCGGCAGCGCCTTCATGGACCCGGACCTGCGGATTGCCGCGATGGACCGCATCGGCATCGACTGGCAATTGCTCTCACCCAACCCGCTGACCTACTTTCACTTCATCCCGGCGGCGGAAGCGGCCGCCTTCTGCCGTACGCACAACGATGCGCTCGCCGCCGTCGTCGCGCGCTATCCGGAACGGCTTGGCGCGGCGGCTGCCCTGCCGATGCAGGATGTGGACGCCGCAATTGCCGAGCTGCGCCGCGCGGTGAACGACCTCGGCTTTCGCGCCGCCTACATCGGCACCGACATGCCGCACGGCCTGTCCGATCCCGTGATGGACCGGTTCTACGAAGCCGTCGCGGCGCTTGATGTGCCGCTGTTCATTCATCCGGCATCGGCGGGCATCGATGGTCCGCCCGGGCCTGCCGCCTTCGGAAAGTTTGAACTGGATATCACGCTCGGCTTTGCAATGCAGGAAGCGACTGCGCTCGCCACGCTGGTGTTTGGCGGCGTGCTTCATCGCCACCCCAGCCTCGATATCTGCATCAGCCATGGCGGCGGGGCGCTGGCGCTTGTCTGGGGCCGCTTGCGCCATGCCGCGCACAAGCGGCAATGGGTGCCCGAGTACTTGCGCGAGGATGGCCAGTTCGAGGACGCGCTGCGCCGCATCTGGTACGACATCCATATGCACGACGACCTCTCGCTCGATCTGCTGATAGAGCGCGTGGGGCGTGACCGGCTTGTTTACGGGACGAACTTTGCCGGATGGGATGCGCCGCAGCAGGCCGATACGCACGGCATGGGAACCCTTCTGGCAGACAACGCGCGAAAGCTGCTGCGCGCCTAGCCGCGCGAAATGCCGAGGCCGAGGCCGCCGTCCACATCGAGGATCGCGCCGGTAACCCAGCTGGCCCCGATCAGGTATTCGGCGGCCTCGGCCACATCCACGCCTTCGCCCAGCCGGTCGATCGCTTGCAGACTGGCCATGTCCCGGTAGCGCCGCGCCGCCTCGTCCTCGCTCAGCAATCCGGCGCGAACATTGATCTCGGTGAGGACGCCGCCCGGCACGATGCAGTTTACCCGCACCCCGCGGCTGCCGACTTCTGCGGCCAGAACCTGCGTCAGAGTCTGCAGCGCGGCTTTTGTTGCGGCATAAGGCGAAGCGCCGGGAAACGCGCGGCGGGTGTGGCTGGAGCCGAAGAACAGCACCGAGCCTTTGCGGGCTTCAAGATGCGGCATCGCCAGCGAGGTGAGCATCATCGCACCGACGACATTGGTGTGGAAGATACCGAGCAACTGCGCTTCATCGAGCGCGGTGATGGGGGCGCGGACCATGTTCCCGGCGTTGTTGACGAGCACATCGAGCCCGCCGCCGTTCGCGACCGCCGCCGCGATCATCGCCTCCCGGTCAGCCGCGACCGTGACATCGCCAACCACCCCGGCACAGCCGATCTCGTCGCACAGCGCCTTGATCCGGTCGGCGCGTCTGCCGCTGATGGTGACGGTAGCGCCCCGGCTGACGAAATGGCGCGCCATTGCCGCGCCCAGCCCGGAGCCGCCGCCGGTAATCAGGATGCTCTTGCCCTCAAGCATGATGCACGGTCTCTCTTTCGCAAAGCCAGCCCAGCATGGCCTCAAGAATGGCGATATGCCCCGCCGCGCCCAGCGAGCGCTCGTCATGCCCCAGGGCATCGACCACGATCCTGCCTGACCCGTGATGGCGCCGCCATACGACTGGCTGCGGCCCCTCGCCTGCATCGGCGGTCGCGATGATCTCGCAGTCCGCCGCTGGATCGAGGTTGTGATAGACCTCGTCGAGTGTCTCGAAGGGGGCCGCGAAGACAGGCGCAGGCTGCACGGTGATGGCCCCGAGCGGCGGATGATAGGAGCGGTCCCAGTTCCAACCGCCGCCCAGCAGATCGAGCCAGCCGGGCTGGTTGTCCCAGCAGATGACCGCAGTGTGCAGCGCCAACAGGCCGCCGCCGCGCGCCACATGGTCTGTCATCGCGGAAAGGTGTTCGCTGCTCAGCCCCTCCGCCCAGTGCGGGCGATCCGCCGCATAGCGTTCGAACTG
>JBIPOH010000234.1:0-5404 GCA_044379435.1 Novosphingobium sp. | reverse complement strand
CACGGTCGCTTATGATAGCGCCAAGCAGCGCGCCGAACAGCGCCTTCTCGGCGGGCTCGATCCCAAGGCCTACTACACCGTGTTTGCCGATGGCTCGGAACGCCGCTTCGATGCCGCCAGCGTGAACAAGCTCTATGTCCGCATCGAAAGCGCCAAAGTGCGCGCGATGTTCGGCGATTTCGCCACGGGCTTCGATCACACCCAGCTGGGCCGCTATCAGCGCACGATGACCGGCGTGAAGGCGGAGGCCCGCATCGGCGCGCTGCGCACCGAGGCCTATGCCGCGAAAGTCGCCACCACGCACCGCCGCGACCAGATCCCCGGCGGCGGCATCAGCGGCCCCTATCAGCTCTCCAGCCGCGCCATCGTGCCCAACAGCGAAACGGTGACGATCGAAGTGCGCGACCGCTTCCGTTCGGAACTGGTGGTCTCGAGCCAGGTCCTCACCCGCTTCCTCGATTACGACATCGACCTGCTGGCCGGCACGATCACCTTCAAGCAACCCATCCTCAGCCGCGATGCGAACCTCAATCCGCAGCAGATCGTGGTCGATTATGAAATCGACACGCTGAGCGGCGGCGCATGGAATGCTGGTGCGCGCACCGAATGGCGCAACAAGTCGGAAAAGGTGCGCATCGGCGCCACCGCGATCAGCGATGCCTCGGCGGCCGTGGGAGCGGCGGTCACGCGTACCAATCTGGGCGCGGTGGATGCCAAACTGTTCCTTGGCGGCAAAACCGAAGTGCGCGCCGAAGCCGCGATGAGCCATGCCACCGGCGCAAGTCCTGCGGGCAGCGGCACCAAGGCGGCGTGGATGATCGAGGCCGAACGCCACGACGCGCGCCTTGATGTCCTCGCCTATATCCGTTCGCTCGATGCCAATTTCGGCGTAGGTCAGGTGTCCATCGGCGAACTGGGCCGCCGCAAGATCGGCGTCGATACCCGCTACCGCCTGACCCAGCAGTGGCTGGTGAGCGCCACGGCCTGGCACGACACCTCGCTGGTCGATGGCGCAAAGCGCAGCGCGATCCAGCTTGGTACAACCTGGAACAATCGCGGCACGGAGATGCGGCTTGGCGTGGCGCGCTACAACGAGACGCTGGCTCCGGGCGCAGCAGCAGGCACGAACGGCGCGGACGGCGGCAGCACCACGCTGCTCGAAGCAAGCGCGACCAAGCGCCTGTTCGACAACAAGCTCGAGCTGAGCGCTGCCGGTTCGATCGCGATCGGCAACCGTGAGGCGACCTCATATCAGGCCCCGCGCTACCGCCTCGGCCTGCGCTATGCGATCACGCCGGACATCCGCCTGATCAGCGATTACGAGATCGGCAATGGCGGCATGGGCGAAACGCGCACGCTGCGCGGCGGGATCGAACTTACCCCATGGACCGGCGCGAAGATTGCCTCGGTGATCGGCCAGCAGAGCACGAAGGCGGGCCCCGCCATCGCAGAGCAACCGGCCATCGGCGAGGACGGCAAGCGCGCGTTCGCTTCCTATGGCCTGGCGCAATCGCTGCCGATCAGCAAGGCGATCACCATCGATGCAACCATCGACGGCAACAAGGTGATCGGCGGCAGGAGCGCGCTGGCCACCAATGGCGGCACCGCCGTGGTCGGCGCGGCCAGCCAGACCACGATTGCCGAGGACTTCACCGCCTATACCCTTGGCGCGACATGGCGTTCGGGCCAATGGAGCGCCACGGCCCGCGCCGAACTGCGCGATGGCGAACTGACGAAGCGCAAGGGCGTGACCTTCGGCATGATCCGCCAGATGGGCGAAGGCAGCGTGGTTGGCGGGGCCGTGACCTGGGCTTCCGCGCGCGAGGTAAGCGGCGCGGCCAGCGAGGTTGGCAGCGCGGCGATCTCCATCGCGCACCGCCCCGCGACATCCGCCTTCGCGTTCCTGAGCAAGATCGAATACCGCAGCGACCGCATCACCGGCGTTGTGCCCGGCACCGATCCGGCGGCTGGAGACGGCACGGCCCTGATCGTCGACGGCAATGCCCGGTCGCGCCGGATCGTGGGCAGCTTCTCGGGCGATTGGGCACCCACTGGCCGCATCGATGGGCAGATGGTGCAGCGCACCGAGATTGGCGTGTTCGTGGCGGCGCGGCACAATCTTGATCGTTATCAGGGCTTTGATCTTGCAGGCACGACCGTGCTTGGCGGCGTGGACGCGCGCATCGGCATCGGCAAGCGCATCGAAGTGGGCGGGACCGCCACCGTGCGCCGCAGCCTTTCGGATGGCACGACCTCCTATGCCGTCGGCCCGCAGATCGGCATCGTGCCCGCAGACAACGTGATGGTGGTGATCGGCTACAACTTCGGCGGCTTCCGTGACCGCGATTTTGCCGCCGCGCGTAGCACCACCAAGGGCGTTTTCGCCACGATGCGGATGAAGTTTGACGCTGGCACACTGGGCTTTCTCGGCCTCGGGCGCTGATCGGCGCCGTTAACTTTCCCCGGCGCGCCGTGCCGCAGCGGGACGAGGCCGCGCCTCGCACTTGCCGCCGCTGCCCGCGCGGCTTATCAGACCTGACGTTGCTTTGCCGCTTACGCAGGAATGGCCAGTGCTCCGGGTTCGCCCTTCCCTTCTCGCCCACAGGCTCCGCCGCACGGCGGCAGCGCTGCTGGGTGCGGGGCTGGCGGCGGGCTGGGCAAGCGTTTCCGCCCCTGCGCTGGCGGCGCCGCCGACGGTTACGGTAACGGCGGATCAGGCGCTGCGGTTCGGCAGCTTTTTCACCGATACAACCGGCTCCCGCACGGTAACATCAGCCGGATCGGTTAGTGGCACTGCCATCGTTCCCTTAACTGGATCGGTTCCCGGACCTGCCCAGTTCACCTTCACCTATGATCGCGGCAACAATGCCAATGTCGCCTATGCGCTGCTGATCTCGGTGCTGGTTCCCGGTGCGGCGAGCGAGGTGAACGGGGGCGTCACGGGCACGATTTCCCGGTTCGACACCGATTTGCCGGGCGTCGGCACCCTGCTGCCGGGCCAGACCGCGGAAGTGACTCTTGCTGGCTGCAGACGGCGCATCTGCAGCCGCACATTCCGTGTCGGCGGCACCTTGCAGGTGGCTCGCGCATCGGGCGGCGCGCAGCTTGCTATCCCCTTGCCAGTCGTCGTCACCGTGCTGGCCGAACTGTAATGCGCCGCCTTCTTCCCGCCATTTGTCTTGCCATCTGCCTTGCTGCCTTGGGCACGCACGCGCTTGCTGCCACGGGGCAAACCACCTCGGTGCAAGGGCAGGCGCAGGCCGTGATCGTGGCGCCGATCATTGCCGTGGCGCTGAATGATCTCGATTTCGGTTCGCTGACATCGTCGCGCACGGCAAGCGGATCGGTCACCGTCGATCCCGATGGCGGCAGCGTCAGCTATGCCGGCGGGGCGACCGCGGCCTGTGCGGGGGGCGGCACTTGCGGGGGGATCGCGCCCGCGCGCTTTCTGGTGAGCGGTGAGGCAAGCCGCAGTTACACCGTGAACGCGCCGCTTGCCATCATTGCCAGCGGCACTCTGATCGGTGGTGGTGGCCGCGCGCCTGATCTCGCCATCGATGCGCTGCGCGTGCACCTCGACAGCCACGCCGGGAGCGTGACCAGCATCGGCCAGCTCGATGCAAGGGGCGAAGACCGCATCGCCATTGGCGGCACGCTGAATGTGCCTGCAGGCACCGCGCCCGCGCATTACCGGGCCACGCTGACCATCATGGTCACCTACAGCTGAAGGCAGCACCTGCCGGGCATTATGCGCCCGGTGCGCCCTCTTTTCGCGGCGCTTACCTTTCATTAACCATAGATACTTAGGTATTATACGTATGAGGACGCCGGGACAGCCCGGCCCCTCTGCACCCGGCGGCGCTTCCGCTGCGGGGCAAAAGGGACCAGGAGTTTTACCGGTGCACAAGATCATTCCCGCAGCGCTGATCGCGCTGGCCATGGCAACCCCGGCCTTTGCCGGATCGGGCAACCAGTCGACCGCCACCGGCACGGCAACCGCGACCATCGTCGCGCCGATCGTGCTGACACACCCGGCTTCGGCAGCTCTCAACTTCGGCCGTTTCACGCGCGGCACGGGCGGCACGGTCACCGTCACCGCGACCGGCGCCGGCTCGGTCGGCAGCGACGTGACCTTCATTCCCGGCTCGACCACTGCTGCCGACAGCTTCACCGTGGCGGGCGATGCGAACCGTTCGTACTCGATCGCCACGACCGGCGGCAACGTCACCTCGGGCGCAACCAGCCTTGCCTTCACCACCACGCCTTCGGCCGGAACGGCCACGCTCAGCGCCACGGGCACTGGCAGCTTCACTGTTGGCGGCACGCTGACCGTGACGGGCACGGCTCCGACCGGCGCCTATTCGGGCACCTATTCGGCGACCGTCGCGTACAACTGACAGGCGGCGGCACGGCGCGCCCGCACTGGCCGGGCGCCGTGTGCATATGGTTAACCAGTATTCGCAAACCGAACCGGGCGGCACGCACTGCGTGACCGCCCTTCGGCGTTTATGGGACCGCGCTGTCTCGATGAAGTTTATTACATAAAATCAGAGATTTTCACCACCTCCAGAATCATCGGATCGGGCAATCTCGAGGCAAATTCCTTGCCAGATTCTGCGAAACGCAAACGCATCATTAACCATATACCATTAGTAATTATACGTATCAGGAAGTCGGCACTCCGGCCCCTGGTGGAACCACGAACACCAGCTCCGAGACCGGGACGTTGCGGGGCAAGACAGCATTCAGGAGCATTCGACGTGAAGAAGATCATTCTTGCATCCGCCATTGCCGCTTCGGCCATCCTCGGCGCCACGCCTGCCCTTGCCGGATCGGGCAACCAGTCCACCGCGACGGGCAGCGCCACCGCCACGATCGTTGCCCCGATCGTCCTGACGCACCCGGCCACCGCCAACCTCAATTTCGGCCGCTTTACCACTGGCACCGGCGGCACCGTCACGGTCACGGCGGCTGGCGTCGGCTCGGTCGGCAGCGACGTAACGTTCGTGCCCGGATCGACCAACGCGGCCGATCAGTTCACCGTTGCGGGTGATGCCAGCCGCTCGTTCTCGATCACGACCACCGGCGGCAACGTAACCTCGGGCGCGACCAACCTTGCCTTCACCACCTCGGCTTCGGCGGCGACCACTGCGCTCAGCGGCACCGGCACGGCGAGCTTCACTGTCGGCGGTACGCTGACCGTGACCGGCACGGCCCCCGCCGGCTCCTACACTGGCACCTACTCCGCCACTGTCACCTACAATTGAGCCCGGAATAGCGCCGGTTGCCGCCTGCGGGCGGCAGCCGGTCGCTTGCCGCCGCCAAGGAACCCCCATGGCCATTCGCCATCACATCCTGCTCGCCGCACTGGCCATGCTGGCCGCGCCGCTTCCGGCACTCGCAG
>JBIPOH010000021.1:0-17913 GCA_044379435.1 Novosphingobium sp. | reverse complement strand
CCCGGCGGAAAGTCGAAATCCCCATAGATCGCCCACTCGGGCCGCGGGTTCGTTCCTCGGAGACTTTCGTACGCCTCGCGGCGCCCGAAACTCTACACGTTTGCTGACGGGCAACTTTCGGAATGAGGTTTGCGGATAGCTGCCGTTGTCATCACCGATTTCGTCATGGCGGCTACCGACCCAATTGTTGCCGCTAACGGCCTTGCCCGCGAATGACCGCTTCGAGCAGTTCCTGACTTCAATGCACTCGCTGAACGATCCAATTACGCAAGGTGGTACTGCCTGCCTAGAAGGCGCTGTCGGATATGCTGCGCGCATCCAGATAGGTCAGTGCGGCCAGATCCTGCACGATATGCCCGAGGGACTTGTAGAGGGTAATTGTGCTGGCCGAAGTTCGACCGGGGGCACTCCCGGCAAGTACCTCGCCGATTTCCGCCTTGATATGATCATCGCCGACAAGGCCTTCGGCTTTAGCCACAAGAAATTCCGCCGCCGCAGCCAGCGCCGATCGGCGACTGTCGGCGACATAATGGGCTCGGGCTACGAGGTCACTGTCGATCTCGACAGGGCCGGCATGGCTTGAGCCGACAATGTTGACATGGGTGCCGGGGCGCACCCAGACGCCGCGCAGGACCGGGGTCGATGCCGCTGTCACGGTGCAGATGATATCCGCGGCTTGTGCTGCGGTCTCTGCGTCGGCTTCGAAGCGCAGCGGCACGCTGAGGCTGGGTTTAAGACTTTCGATCAGGGCCATTGCAGAGGCGCGCGAGCGGCCCCATATCAGGATCTCCTCAAATGACCGGACATGGCTCATCGCCAGCACATGCGAACGGGCCTGTTCGCCCGTGCCGAAGATGGCGGCGCGGCGGGCGTCCGGCCGGGCCAGGGCATCGGTTGCGACTGCCGACGCGGCCGCCGTGCGGATCAGCGTGATTGCTCCGGCATCGCCGATGGCCAGCGGCTCGCCGTTCTCACGATCGAACAGCACGACAATGCCCCGGTGGTGCGAACGGCTCGGCTGGTCAGGCTCGGCATAGGCGGTGATGATCTTGGCACCCATGCCCTTCGGCGCCACTAGCGCGCCGGGCATCACGGCAAACAGCTTTCCGGGCGCCAAGGTGGCGATGCTGCGCAGCGGCTGAGGGGTGCCATCAAGGCTGAACGCCATCATCGCCCGCCGAACCGCCGCGATGCAGCCGGGATAATCGAGTAATTGTTCAACGCTATGACGGTCGTGGAAACGTATCATCGTCGGATTATGGAAGCCTCGACGACTGATTTCATGCCCAAAATTGGCGGCCCATGGTCTTGATCATGCTTTTGAAGAGGTTCGTCGGTTCCAGCCGGGCAAGACAATCCGCGATGATCGGCTAGGATGGTGGCAGTTTCTCACTTTGAGGCATTGCATGCGCCAGACCTCGGCACTGATCAGCATCCTCGCAACCACCTGGTTGGTGAACGCACCTGCTGCGCCGGCTGCGGCGCAAACCAGCAAGCCTGCGCCGATTCCGGTTGCAAGCGAAGGCCCACTTCCTGCCGCGACTACCATGCACAGCTTGGTGCTGCCCGGCTGCACGATCGAGTACCGCGCCACTTGGTCCGAGCATGTGCTGCGCGATGCGTCAGGCCAGGGCGAAGCAACGATTTCAGCCACGTCCTACGTGCGCGCGAATGGCACTGGTGGTGCGGAGCCACGCCCGGTGATGTTCCTCTTTAACGGCGGGCCGGGAGCCTCGTCCTCACCGCTCCACATGAACGCGCTCGGGCCGAAGCGGCTGGGTGAGCGCGATGCCCGCGGGCAACGACCGATGATCGACAATCCCGAGACGGTGCTCGATGTGGCGGACCTTGTGTTCATCGATCCGGTCGGAACCGGGTTCAGCCGACCGCTGCGCGAGGGTGGCGGCAAGGCCTATTGGTCGGCCGATGGTGATGCAGCGGCGACGCTGGCGCTTGTGCGGGCGTGGCTGGCCCGGGAAGGACGGGCACGGGCGCCGCTTTATCTGGTCGGCGAAAGCTATGGCGGCTATCGGCTGGGGCTGATGGCGCGAGCGATGACCGATCTCGATGTGGCCGGGATGGTGCTGGTCTCGCCGGCACTGGAATTTGCGACATCGCAGGATCAGGCGGCCATCAATGCGCTGCCCAGCATGGCCGTGGCGGCGTGGTACCACCGCCGGCGGCCAGGTGACATTCGCACTGCCGGACTGGTCTGGGAAGACACAAGGCGGTTTGCACAAGGCGATTATGCCAGCCTTTTGCAGCAGGGTGCAGCGCTGCCGGAAGCCGAACTGACCCGAGCTAGCCGCCAGATTGCCGACCTGATCCAACTGCCCGAGGCCATGATTCGCGAAAGCCGGCTTCGCGTCGACACGCAGGTATTTCTGGAAAATCTGCTGCCAGGTCAGTTGCTGAGCCGCCTCGATACCAGGGTAACAGCCGCGCCAGCGGCGCCGAAGAACCCGGACCGCCCGGCCGCCGCAAACGACCCGGCGCTGGGGCTCGGTCAGACTAATGTAATCATATCCGAGCCGCTTGGGCGCTATCTGCGCGAGGACCTGCGCGTGGCAGGGAACCGCGACTATTACAGCCTGACCCTTGATGTGAATTTTTCATGGGATTTTCGCCCCGCTTCCTTGCGGCCGCCCTTTGCCGGCAATGTCGCTAAGCATATCGGCACGCTGATGGTACAGCAGCCGGCGACCCGGCTTCTGGTCTATGGAGGCCATCATGACCTGGCAACGCCGGTACTGGGCACCCATCATGCCATCACCCATGGCGGCATTCCGCTCGACCGGGTTCGTTTTGCGTTTTTGGACACCGGCCACTCGGCGTTCGACGGTGAGGGCCGGGCGCCGTCGGCGATGATTCTCCGCGAGTTCATGGCCAGAGCCGGTAAAAATGATTGTGCGCGAAATGACGGAATCGCGAATAAAACCAGTTGATAGTCTTTTGGCTTTGGTTGATCGTCTCCAGTATGTCTGAACCCCTTTCGAATATTGACCTGAAGATCCTGGAACAGATCCAGAAGGACAGTTCGCTGTCCACGGGCGAGCTGGCTGAACGGGTTGGCCTGTCGCAGTCGCCATGCTGGCGCCGTTTGCAGCGCTTGCGAGAGGAGGGCTATATCAAGGGTGAGGTGGCGCTGCTCGACCGGGACAAGTTCAGCGCCAGCCTGTACATTTTTGCAACGCTGAAGATCGGGACACTGACCGAAGAAGATCGCGAAAAATTTATGCGGAAAGTCGAGATAACGCCCGAGATTCTCGAATGCTATTCGATTTTCGGAGAGCGTGACATACTGATCAAGGTCATTGCTCCGTCGATCGACTGGTACCAGCGCTTTGTCTTTCGGACGGTCCTGAAGCTGCCGGGCGTTGTTGATATCCTGTCGACGGTGACACTGGGGGAAGTAAAGAATGTGACGGCGCTGCCGGTGCGGGAGTTGCTGAACGCCCAGTAGGGCTCAGCGTATGCGCCGCAGCTTCGCCTCAGCATTGCGGTGAGCGAAGAGCGCCGAACCCAGGCCTTCCAACGCCTGTTCCAGCACCGGTACCGGCAGGCCGAAGCCGATCCGGATATGGCCTGCGGCGGCAAAGAACTCGCCAGGGACCACGGCAATACCGGACTGCTCGAAAAGCCGGGCGGCAAAGCACAGCGTGTCATCGATTCCGGTCAGTCGCGGGAAGGCGATGCAGCCCGACCGAGGCATCACGCCCTCGATGAGCCCTTCCTCGCGCCATTCAGTCGTGTGGTCACGTACCAGCGGCGTGGCGGCGGCGAGGATGTTCTCCGAATAGGCACGGAAGGGCTCAGGGCGTTCGAGCACCAGCGCAGCAATGGCATGGGAGAGGTTCGAAATGTTGAAATCGGTGCGGGCTGCGACTTCGCGGACGGCAGCGATGACGCCGGACGCGCCGACGATCCAGCCGCAGCGAAGCGTGCTCAGCCCAAAGGACTTGGTCAGGCTGCTGATGCTGACGAAGCGCTCCGATACCGCGCACGCCGGCATAGAGCGTTCATCGGGCGTGGCGAAATCACCATAGACTTCATCAACCAGAACGAGAAAGCCGCGCGCTTCGGCGAGTTCGGCCAGTGCAAGAAGGTCGGCATGTGCGGCTGCCATTCCGGATGGATTATGCAGGTTGGTGATGACAACCAGCTTTGTACGTGGGGTGAGCGCCGCCTTTATGCGTCCCACATCGACGGCAAAATCCTCGCCGGGCCGCGTGAAGCTGCCAACGGCCGCTCCTTGTTCGGCGGCCAGAATTGCTAGCAGGTCGAAGCCCGGGGTTTCGACAAGCACATGGTCGCCCGGTTGCAGCAGGGCGCGATAGAGCAGCGACATCCCGCCGGTGGCCCCGGTCGTGCAGAGCAGTTGATCGGCGCTGGTGCCATAGAGCCGGGCAAGGCTGTCGACCACATAAGGGTTGCCGCCGGAAAAGGCACTAGTGTAGCGGCTAGTGATAGGATCGGAGAAAGCCTTGTGGACCAGTTCGGTCAACAGGGCGCGCGGTTCGGCGACGGTGCTCTCGAACAGCGGCAGTATCTTGCGGTTAGCCGTGCGGGCATCGCCAAGGATTTTGCGTATCCATTGGGCATAATGGCCCCTGACGGCCGGTTGCGCGAGTGTTTGTTCAAGCATGATAACAGCGTAGCCTGATAGTCGTCATGATGTTTATGCGATCTTTCAGCATGGCGGGGAGATGCGCGCATAAAGATTTCGTCATTGCGCCACCATGTCACCGGTCTGACGCCGGGCGCGGAGATGATAGTAAATTGTGCCGATCACGAACCACCCGCCGACTAGGTAATAGGGTCGCCGATCGGCCTCCAACCCAGCAATGATGATGCCGATGGCACAGATCACCGCGAGAATGCCGCAGACCACGACGGTGCGCCCGGAAAGGCCAATCCGTGCGGTAGCGGCAAGTGGTTGGTTATGCCCAATGATCCTGATCGCACAGAGCGAGCAGGCGAGATATTTGAGCATTGTCGGCAGGTTGACCGCCAGTAGCAGGAATACGAGGCTGGAGGGCAGGAACAGGCCGGCCATGGCCAGAGCATAGCAGGTCAGCACGGCGCGGTGCGGCGTGCCGAAACGGGGATGGATGGCGGCGAGCGGTACCGGAAGACTGCCGCTGCGGGCCATGGCGAAGATGCTGCGCGAGAAGACTAGCGCGGTCGAATTCATCGTCTTGATGATGGAAAGCGCGGCCGCCCCGACGATCAGTGGGCCGGCGGCATCGCCGAGTCCGACTTTCGCCGCTTCGACAAGCGGCGCTTTGGCTCGAGCAAGCGCGTCTGGTCCGATCAGGCCAAGCGTGACGAGCGCGACTGCGCCATAAACGACCGCCGTCAGCAGGATCGCAAGCAGGATGCCGAGCGGGATGTTGCGTTCGGGATTGCGGACCTCTTCGCCGATTTCGACAGCGGATTCTATCCCAAGAAACAGGCTGATCATCAGTGGAACGGCAGCAAGCGCGGTTAACGGAAAGCCCGCCAGCGGGTCACCGGCCAGCACCCGCGAGAAGTGCGGAACCCCGGTGCCGACATAGAAACCGAGCACCAGGATCAGGCCGACCATCAGCAGTGTTTGTGCCTTCGCTGCAATTTGCGCGCCGAGATAGTTGAGCGTGAAGACCAGCGTGAGCAGGGCCGGGGCGAACAATTCCGGCGGAATATCGGTAACCATGCCCAAATAATTGGCAAACACTCGGCCCAGCACGACCAGCGCACCGACATTGCTGATGATCCGCAGCCACGCGATGCTGAAGCCGATATAGGGCCCGAGAAAACGGCGGGGCCATTCATAGGAAGCCCCCGAAACTGGCAGGACGGAAGCGAGCCATGCATAGATGATGGCGAAAAAGATCATTGGGACGATGGCGAAGGCCAGTGCCGTGAGCAGCGCCGGGCCGGCGACTTCGGCGGCAGGCTGGAGTACCGAAAAGATGGAGACGCCGATCGCGGTGCCCGCTCCGAGCATCACCACACCAGTCAGGCCGACCGCGCGCCGCAGTCCGGTTCTGGCGGGCGCTACGGTGCTCACTTTGCCATCTCCGAATTGCAGTCGGCGCATTCAAGCGCGATCCTGGCGCCCATTATCCGCAGGCCTGGGGCGAAACAGGTGAAATGGCCCGCGGTTTGAAAGCCCGGCGCGACCGGGCGGTCGGCGCATGCATCAGTCTGCATGAGAGCCATCATGAGCATCGAACAGCATGAGGCCTAGCGACGGATGCATGCTCTCCCTCGGGGGTTTGGGCAGGGTGATGGCGGGTGGCTCGGCAAAGGGCTTGATCCCCAGCGCACGGTAAATTTCGGCGGGAAAATAGACAGCACCGCCGGCCATCACCATGCGGGGACGGCGCACTTCGGAAATGTCCTGGGTCGGGTCGCCGGCGACCAGGACCAGTTCTGCGAGCCGCCCGCGCGCGATCTGGCCGCGTTCATGGGCTTGGCCCAGATAATCAGCAGCATCGAGCGATGCGGCCCGCAGCGCTTGGGCGGGAGTCATGCCGGCGCGGACATAGAGCTCGAGCTCGCGGTGGACGCTGACACCGGTGGAATCGTCGGTGCCGGGAAGCAGGCGGATTCCATTGCCGTTCAGAAGCCGCATGACATCGACGAGACGCGTGAAGGCCTTGCGGTAGCGGGTATCCTCCTCGGGGCCAGCGAGCGGCACGAAGCTGCGCTTGCGGTAGCGCTGGTAGCCGATCGGCATGTGCGCCAGATAGGGTGCGTCTGCCTCGGCGACTTCGCCCGCGCGGCTCAGCATCAGGCGCTCGAGGATCATTGTGGTGGTATCGAGCGCGGTGCCGTTCTTTTTCATCAGCGCGACCGTGCGGCGAACGGCAGGCGTGTCGAGGTCAAGATCGGCGGCTCGGGCCATGGCGGTCAGCCGTAACGGGCTGCGCGTGTCCTCGCCTGGCTTGAGCACCCAGCCAAGCACCAACTGGTTGATGTGGGCGATCGTGTCATAACCATCGGCAATCATGGCGTCCGGGGTGGCAAAGGCCGGGATGTGGCCGGTGACCGCCATCCCGAGCCTGTGTGTCTCTGCGGCGACTGGCTTTACCCAAGAAGGCGTGAAGCTGTTGTAGATCTTGATCTCACGAAAGCCGCGGTCGGCATACCAGCGGACAGCGTCGAGCGCAGCCTCCAGACTGTCCGCCACGATGCCGTTTCGGGCGGAAAAGGCGCTACGCCCCTCGATGAAGCCCGACGGCACAATATGCGGTCCTGCGATCTCGCCAGCGACAATTCGGGGCAGCAAATCGAGAAGGAAGCCATTGTCATTGCCCATGTCGCGCGTCTGGGTGACCCCGGCGGCAAGATAATAGAGCCCGCTGTCGAGCGTATTATGGGCGTGCATGTCGTGCAGCCCCGGATAAAGCGTGCCCCCCTCACCCTCGATCACTACGTGATCGACGGGCGCAGGTGTGGTGTCATCGGCGATGATCCGGGTAATCCGGTCGCGCATCACCACGACGGTCGAACGCGGTCCGCGCTGGCCGGTAACCGGATCGAAGACATGGACGTTGCGAATGCGCACCGGGGTGGTGAAGCGGTGACCGGTCGCGGCGGAGATCTGGCGGACGCGATCTCGCTCAAGTTCGGTACCCAGCGCAAGAAAACCAGGCACTTCTGCTTCGTGGCCGGCCCGGATTGCTGCTCCCTTGGCGCCAAAGGCGGCGAAAAGGCTCTTGTCGGCGCGAAGCGCCACATAGGATGGCGCAAGGGCAACTCCGTCCAGCCGGTAAACCGTAACGGTTTCGCCGGGCACGGCGACATCGCGTAGGCGCGTGATGCGCAGCGAGCCGCCGGGCAGGACCGGAAGTTCACCACCGGCGGCAAGCGCTGCACGGGCGTAAATGCCATCGGCCCAGGGGCTGTCGTCGTTGAGGATGTAAAGCGCCGGCTCGCGGCTTTCGATGCTGCCGGCTTCGGCCTGGCTTGACCAGGTTGCGCGCCCATTCTCCCAGCGGTAGCTCTCGCGGACGGGTCCGCCCATCAGCGAGGTGCCGTTGACCGTCCATTCGGTCGGCACGCCTTTTGGCCCAGTAACGATTTCCTCGCGATGCTTGGGACCGCGGCCATTGTCGTCGACCCGATAGTCGATAGTAGTGCGACCATCGCGGACCTCGGCCACGACATGGCCGATGATTTCATTGTTGGAGACGATGGACAGGCGTTGTGGCTGGGCCAGCGCCGGTCCGCCGATTGTCAGCGCCAGCAGCACGCAAATAGCGGACGGGGGTCGCAAGTATCGGGGGGCCTTGGACTTTCGGGCCGTCGGTGTGCCTTGTGTCACTGGAATATCCTCGTGCTGCCGCCTTTCGGTAGAACCAGCGCCGCGGCGGAGCGGTGGCGACATGTCGTCACTTACCACCCCGCGACAGCTCTGATTGCCCTAGTAACGCGCTCGGACGCCAAGAAAGAAGCTGCGGCCGATGATGTCACCATAGGTGAGCGACGGATAGGAGGGCATCTTGTCGGTCAGGTTGTTGATGCCGGCGCGGAACTCCAGTTTGCCCACGTCGATCTGGGCCGAAATGTTGTGTGTCAGATTTGAACCGAGGTTTGGATTGGGATTGTTCTCGATCGTCGCATTCGGCACAGCCAGCACCGGCCCTAGATAGAATGCCTGATAGCTCATGCGGAACGGGCCGTTCGAATAGCGCAGATCGAAGCGGCCCGACCACGCCGGCTGGGCAGCCGTGCGGTCACTGCGGGTAAAAACGACACCGGTGACCGAGGTTTCAAACAGCGCTGTGTGCGTCGCCACCACCTGGAAATTGAGGACGCCCGAATTCCTCTCTGAAAGCTTCGATAGCGGCAGGGTATAGTTCACGTCATAGGTTTCGCCCCTGAACCGGGTCACACCCGCATTGAAGGTCGTGGTGCGGCCAGTAGCAAAAGAGCCCGCCTGGCTCTGGTTGTTGCCGGTGGCAAGCCGCGTGAAGGCCTCGCAGACGCCCGGCGCAGGATCGGGGTCGTCATAGCAATTGGAGGCAAAGTTCGCCGTGGTGAAGGCGGAAAGCCCGTCCTGCAGGTCGATCTCGATCCGGTCGACCGCGATGGTCAGGCCTGGAACGAAGCGCGGCTGCAAGACCACGCCATAGGTCCAGTTCTTGGAGATTTCGTTGCGAAGATCCGGGTTGCCGCCGGTGGTGACCAGCGTCGTGGTGAAGTTTTCGCCCGAGTTCTGGAAGCCGGCGAGGCGGGCAGCCGCACTTGAACCCGGGGGCAGTCCGCCCGGACCACCGGTGCCGAAGCTCTGGTTCGCTTCGAAAAGTGCCAGACAGGCGGCGCGACGCTGGGCCGGGTTGGGCCCACCGCTGATCCGATCGGCATCGCAGGGATCTTGGTTGCCGGATGCGAGGTTCTGCGCGTTGGGAGCGAACAATTGGGTAAGGGTGGGCGCACGGAAATTGCGGCCGCGCGATACGCGCAGGGTGATGTCCTCGATCGGCTGCCAGATGGCGCCAATATTCCAGACATCCTCCGATCCTGCTGCAGAATTGTTAACATGCCGGATCGCGGCGCTGACATCCAGTCGGTGGATGGCGGGGAGAGTAAAGTCATTGCCGACAAGCGGGATCAGGAGTTCCGCAGAAAATTCCTTGGTATTGTACGAGCCGGATTGAGGCCTTACCGGGGCAAAGCCGAAACTGCCGTTCTGGTCTGCGGCAAGCGGCGTGAAGGAAACGCGTTCACGGCGGTGCTCTGCTGCGAGCGAGAAACCGAGATCCCCCGCCGGCAAGGTAAGGATCGAACCGCTGACCGTGGCAAGCAGGTCGATCTGTTCGTTGACATAATTCTCGCCGGTAGGGGCCGATAGATATGCCCGTGCAGCCGGCGAGACATTGCCCGCGCCGAACGGGTTTAGCGGCACGCAGCCCGGATCGTCATTGGTCGTGTTGCTGTCGGTGTTGATGGCGCAAACGATCTGGCCCGCCGCGTCACGGGTGGCAGCGACCGCATTGTTCAACCGCGAGACGACGACATCATAGCCAAAGCGCTTGCCCTCGACGCGCCCGAAGCTGCCGGAAACGCTCCAGTCTAGGATCCGGCCTCCAAGGTCGAGCTTACCTTCTAACGCTCCGAGCGCCCGATACATGTTGGTCGTGTAACTGGTTTGGTTGTCCTGCAAAATATCGTCGAAGCTCTTGGAGAGGAACAGCGGCGAGCCAGTGCCGAACTGCGGACGCAGCGCGGTGAGGGCATTGACGGTGTCGACGGAAAGAAAGGGGTTGGTCCTGGTAAAGGCGATCGCGCCGGCGCCCTGCGCCGCGCTGCCAAGCACGGTGTTGCTGTGAAGCTGTGCCACTTCAGCGGTCTTTGTCCGCGCGAACAATAGCTCGGTGGATAAGGTGACATCGTCGGTCAGGTCATAATGGCCGATAAGATTGGAACTTATGCGCTCGACGCTGCTGCGCAGGGTGCCGACGAGATTAACATAGGCGAAACCGTCGCCGCCTTCGGCGAAGGGTACGCCGCGCGTGATCCCGGGATCGTATGCGGCAACTGTGCCATTAGGGTTGAACTGCCCCCTGATGAAGCTGGTAACCGGGGCGGGAGTCTGGAAGATTACGCCATTGGCGTTGAACGGCCAGAAGCGCGCGCCAAGCTGCTCGCGGATCGACGGAATTCCGTCATTAGGCCCAGTATCGGCCGCGTTCGGAACCGTGATGCGCGACAACGCCGTTATCGGACGTGAGCCAAAGGGCAGCGCATCAGCCTTCGACCATTCGACGTTGATGGCGACATTGCCGCGCCCGCCGCCGAAGTTGGAGCCAGCAGTCAACCTGGCGCTGAAGATTGGGCGATCGCCGCGCGATGTTAGGCTTGACTGGGCGTCGACCTCGACGCCTTCGTAATCCCGCTTCATCACATAGTTGACGACCCCGGCGATGGCATCCGAGCCATAGACAGCCGCGCCGCTGGCCTTGACGATTTCGATCCGGCTGAGCAGCCCGATCGGGATCACATTGGCGTCGATCTGCGAGTCGCCGAGACCTGAAGTGGTGGTGACCATCCGGCGGCCATTGACCAGCGACAGGGTACGGCCAGTGCCGAGACCGAACAGGGCGGGTGCCTGAACGGCAGCGCCGCTGCCGCCGCCGCCGCCATTGGCCTGGCCAAGCTGGGGCGTGAACGACGGATCGTTGTTCAGTGCTTGTGCCGCGGTGATGAAACCGCGCTCGGCAAGTTGTTCAATGTTGATGAAGGTTAGGGGCATTGGGGTGTCGGTGGGCGCGCGGCGGATGCGCGAGCCGGTCACGATGATTGCCTCGTCGTTTACTGCGGCGGCTGCGGCTGTTGCCTCGGGCTTGGCTTCTTGGGCACCGGCGGCCGTTGCGGCGAGCGCGAAACCGAGCGCTGTAGCGGATGCAAAGCCGAGCTGCTGTTTGAAGCGCATGTGAAAGACCCCCGTTGCCATCGTTTTCATTGTCCCAAGATCCGCCGAGGCGGTTTTCGCATTGATAAGGAGCCTAGAGCCCCTGCAGGGCATTTTCTTTGCAAAAGCAGCCGGCGTATCATCCCTGCTTGCATCATTTGTTCCGCAGGGCGGCACTGAGGGCATGAAATACGCGGCATTGCGGTCCGCCGGCTGGCCCCCTGGTTCAGCGTTGGACGAAGTTGAAGTGTCGCTACCGGACGAAAGTGGAATTTTTATGCGCAGATTGTCGCTTAGGCTGGCAAAGCAGACTTCCTGTTTCAGCAGCCCTCATTAGGTTGGTCATTGGTACTGATCACCGACGCTTTAATCGAGGTATTGCGATGCACCTGCCCGCGCTTGTGGCCGTAGGCCTTGGACTGGCGCTTTTGAGCGCGCCGACCGCTGCGGCGCCCAAAGACGGCTGCGCTGGAGACATCATTGCCGCGCGGCACAAACAGGGTGTCTTCGGCGGCAAGACGGTCCGTTACGCCGCATGTGTAGAACGTTATGAAGCCCACGACGGCAATGACATGGCGGTCGCAAGCCTGACCGCCGTCTCTTATGTCGCGGCCAAGCCAAAGGGCGGGCGGCCGATTATATTCGCCTTCAACGGCGGGCCGATCTCGGCGTCCGCCATTCTGCACATGGGCGCGCTCGGCCCCAAGCGTGTGGCCGTGCCTGACGACGTCACGGCCCCCGCCTCGGCGTATCGGGTCGTGGACAATATCCATTCGCCGCTCGACGTGGCCGATATCGTTTTCTTCGATCCGGCCGGCACGGGGTTGAGCCTGCTGGCCCCCGGAGTCGACCCGCGTTCACAATTCTCGATTGCGGCTGATGCGCGGCAGTTGCAGCAGCTCGTGCTGGGCTGGACGCGTGCACACGGCCGCGAGGATTCACCCGTCTATCTTCTCGGCGAGAGCTATGGGACGCTGCGGGCGCCAGCCGCTGCCGAGCAACTGGCCGCGGCCGGCCGACCGCCGGCGGGGGTAATTCTGCTCGGGCAGGCAGTAAACATCATCGAATATGCGCAGCGGCCGGGCAATATCATCAGCTATGCGGTGTCGCTGCCGACCCTTGCCGCTGCCGCTTGGTGGCATGGCAAGGCCGATCGCCGTGGACGCGATTTCGACACCTTCATGGCAGACGCGCGGGCGTTTGGCGGCGGCGACTATCTGGCCGCCTTGTATGCAGGCGGCACGGCGGCGGCAGGGCAGCAACAGGCGGTGGCGCGAGAGCTGGCCGCCTTTACCGGCATCCCGGCTGCCGAGTGGCTGGAACGGCGGCTGCGGATAACGAAGACCGACTATCAGCGGCGGTTGTTTCCCGGCGAAAGGCTGGCGACGAACGATGCGCGCTATCGCGGGCCGGCCAGTGGCTCCGACCCGTTCAAACCGGTCGTCGACTCCTACCAGTCGGGCTTCGTGAGCTATTTGCGGCACGAACTTGGTGTCGAAAGCGACAGCTATGTTGCGTCAAGTCCGCTCGTCAAGGATCTGGAGACTTGGGATTGGGGCGTTAGCAAGACGCCGTTTGGAGACTGGCCCTATGCCCGGGCGATCACCGGGCTGATGAAGGCTGAACCGAGATTCCGGCTGCTTGTAGGCAATGGTTATCACGACACTCAGACTACGATTGGGGCGATGGACTATCTGTTGAGCCAGAATGACTGGCCAGAAGCGCGGGTGCGCAGCCGCTATTATCAGGGAGGGCACATGGCCTATTCGGTCGAGGCGAGCCTGATCCGTTTCAACGATGATTTGCGCGCCATGCTGACCGGTCAGTGGTGATTGCGTCGGGATTCAGGCCCGTGGCAGCGCGGCGAGAAACCGCTCGATATCGGCATGGTCGTTCTGTACCGAAGGTGTTAAGCGGAACCGGTTTGCCGACATGGTCAGGCTGACCCTGGCCGAGGCCATCGGCGCCGCGAGCCTTTTGCGGGCATCGGGCAGCACAACGGTCAGCAGCGGTGTGCGAGCCTCGGCGGGGGTATAGATCGTATGGCCGCGCCGGGGCAGTTCCTCGCGCAGATGCGCTATCAGGCTTTGGGCATGGCGCTGGATGGCTTCGACGCCAAGAGCAGCAATCCAGTCTAGGGAATGGTGGAGCTGCGCGATGACCGTATGGGAGCGGGTGCCAATGGCGAAGGCCCCGCCGGCATCTGGCGTGAAGTCGAAGTCCGCAACGCTGTCGCCGGGGGCATCGAGCGGGTAGACATGGGTGGCGAAGTTCGAAATGCCGTAATAGCCCCAGTTTTGGCGCGTCAGCCGGGGCAGAATATCCTTGCGGACATAAAGGAAGCCGAGGCCGAAATCCCCCATGAGCCATTTGTAGGAAGCGCAAGCGGCAAAATCGACGCCGCTGGCCCTGACATCGAAGGGCACGCAGCCTGCGGCATGGATGATGTCGGCATAGACCAGCGCGCCATGGGCATGGGCATGGTCGCAAATCGCCTTCAGGTCATGCTCGAAGCCATTGACGGTTGAGACCTGCGACAAAGCGACGAGCTTCGTTCCCTTGCGGATGGCGGCCTTGATGTCTTCAAGCCTGATGCGGCCGTCCACCGCACGGACCCAGCTGACGTCGACGCCGCGCCGCGACAGGTCTTCATAAAGCGGGAAAGAGCCGAAGAAATGCAACGTCTCGGTCACCACATGACCGCCGGCGTCGGGCAGGTCGAGTGCGCGTACTACCGCCTGCTCGCCGGCTGTCGTGCTTTGGACGAAGCTGATTTCGTCCGGGTCGGCGTTGATCAGCCGGGCGAACTTGGCGCGCAGCCCGTCGTCGTCGAGCTTTTGTCCCATGGCGGCGGGATCGAGCATACGCTTGCCGAAATAGGCATCGATCGCCGCCTTGGCCCCTAAGCTGACCGGATGCTGTGAACCATTGTCGAGATAGGCGATATCGGTGGCCGCGAAGGCAGCGCGCGCAGGCAAAGCCATTGCCTGCGTGACCGCAGTTTTTCCCTTTGCGAGCTGCGCAGCGGGAAGTGCAGCAGCAACCGTGAGCCATCGGCGACGCGTCAGTTCCATGAAGGCAATCCGACTAGAGCGCGCATGATCGGTCGGGCACGCCCGCCACCCTTTCCCATTGCAGGACGTCGACAGCCTCCCCGCGCGGCAGATAGCTTATCTCGAGTACACGCTCGCCGCGCCGCAGCTTGAGGGTCAGCAAGCGAAGCTGATCCCCCTGAATACTGTCCTGCGGCACCGGGTCGACGATCTCGTCGCCGTCACGCAGCCCGGCAGCAAAGGCGTTGCTGCCAGGGATCACGCCGCGCACGATGCGGCGTGGTTCGGCCAGCACCGCCGGCTCGAAGCCGGTTTCGTAGCGCCGAAGCCGGGCCTTGGCAGGCCGAAAACAGGGACCGAATGCGTCCGGGGCCGGAATCGGCATCTCGCCTTCGAGAAAGGCCCGAAAGGCGGCGACGGCGTCCGGGCCCACCTCCTGCTCCAACAGGCTTTCCCAGTCCGCATTGCTGGTCCGACCGTTCAGGCGCTGGCGGGCGAGCATGGCGAGGACAAGGTCGTCAAGCGAGCGCTTGCCACCGCTGTTCTGCCGGACCGCATGATCGATGGTAACGAAATACAGCATGCCGCGATCATATGGCAGGGTGCGGATGCGGGTATCCGCCCAGAAGCGCAGCGGCACCTGCGCATTGGGGACCGTCGCCATGATGCTGGTGTAATAGCGGCCGGCGGCGCTGTTGATGTTGGCGAGAAAATCGTCCGGGCCAAGGTGACCGGAACGCAGCGGCAGCCGTGCTTCATAAAGGCTGGCCAACCCTTCTCCGAACCATGACGAGGCCAGTCCCGCCGGCTCGGTGATATAGGGCTGGAACGTGTGGAACATCTCATGCGCTAGGGTGAGCTTCAGCTTGTCGATATCGGCGCCGTTGCCCTTGCCAAAGGTCAGGACGAAGCTGTTGTTGAGGCCTACCCCGCCGCCGGCGTTAATCGGGTTGTCGCGCAGGAACACCACATAGTCGGGCACCCGCCGCTGGCCGAAGAAGCCGGAATAGCTGGCGTGGAGGGATTTGGCCCAGCCGGCGAGTGCTCCGACATCGAAGTCCGGGCTGCCTTGCGCTGCGACGAGAAAGCCCGAGTCAAGGTCAGCCGGCCAGAGCTGGAGCGGCCCGGCCATGTAGAAACTGGCGCGCAGGTCCGCGCCGCTGACCGGACGGCGCGGTCGGACGCTGCCAGCACCGAAGCTGCTGACCGCACGTGTGCCGGAGGGCGCGCTGCCAAGGTCCCATGCCAGACGCATATCATATTGGTGGTCGCCGGGCGGCAGCAATAAGAAGACTTGGCCGGCGGCCGATACGCCCTTGCCATCGTTGCTGAACGAAAACGGCGGGGCTGGGCCGCGCGGCGGCAGGACTGCCCGCGCCGGTACAGTGTAACGCAGCGTGACCGGCCCAAGCAGGTCACGGCGGGCTAGCCATTCGCGCGAGGGGCCGCCGGTTTCGGCGTCGCGCGCCGCCGCAATGGGCAGGTCGATATCGCGGGTTTGAAGGGGAATATCGCCCAGACTGTCCGTAGCGCTGACGCTGGTCAGCACGGTCGCCACGCTGTCCACGTTGCTGACGATGAGCGGCAAGCGGAACAGCGGCGCGCCGCTGGTGGTCGAAAGGTCGGAAAAGCGGCCTGTCACCTCGAGGAAGCCGATACCGCCGTCGGCGCTGGCGACCGGGCGCAGGGTCAAGTCCAGCACCGCGGGGCGGGCAGCCGCTGGCGTGGCCAGTCCGCCCAGCCAAAGCAAAAGGAGGATGTGCCGGCAGGTCACGGGGTGCCGGCGCCAATGAAGCGGCGGACATCGTCTGCGAATTGCCGGGCGCTGTCGCCGAGATAGAGCATATGGCCCGATTCATAGAGGTGGAGCGTCGTGCGATCTGCTGGGAGCCTGGCGTTGGCGATTTGCACACCCCCGGCAGTCGCGGTTGTGGCGAGGTCGTATAGCCCCGACGCCGCCATCACCCGAAGGCGCGGGTTGCGGCGCATGGCAGCGGCCAACTCGGCCCCATGGCTTGGCGCTGCCGGGATCCCGACCCGCTCCCGTGACCATTCTGAATTCAATGTAACCCAGGTGATCGCCCGATAGGGAATGGGCATCTCGACGCCCAGGTCGTCATGCAGCAGCTGGTGAAATGCCGAAATGAAACCCGGCACGTAGCGGGTCATTGCCGGATCATCGGCGACCGGATCGCCCAGGCTCGCCGCCAGCGGCAGGGTATAGCGGCTGTCATACACGCCGGCCTCGAGCCCCTGTTCCGCCAGCAACGACTTTAGGAAACTGTCAGGGCTCATCCGCAATCCGCGTGCCAGCCAGTCAGCTGCCGGAAGCCCGGTCAACCGAGCAAGAACGGCAGCGGTTCGCACTTTGTCCGCGTCTCCCAGCGTACCAGCATCGAGCGCGGCAAGGCTGCGGCCATATTCCCCCATGGCGAAATCCTGCGCGGCTGCATGCCATACGCCGACGCTTTGTCCGGCCCGGTCGACGCGCTTATGATACCAGGCCGTGGCTGCCATCGCCGGCAGTGCCAATTGTGCGGCCTGCGGGCGGGCGCCGGCCGCCCCGTAATCGAGCCCGAGGCCGAGCATGATCACGCCGTCGATCGTGATCCCGCGCATGGTCCCGCCATAAAAGGGGCCGCCCATGAGCGCCCGGGGCAAGATCGCAGCTCGCACGCTGCCATAGCTTTCACCCATCAGATACTTCGGCGAGTTCCAGCGGCCATGCTCGGTCAGCCACCGCTCGATGAAGCGGGCGACCGAGTCTGCATCAGCATCGATGCTGTAGAAGTCGCGGTCTTGGGCATTGCCGATGGCGTGGCTGAAGCCGGTTCCAACCGGATCGATGAAAACCAGGTCCGCCACGTCGAGTACGCTGAACGGGTTGTCACGCAACCCGAAGGGTGGGACGCTGGTCGGGTCGACCTCGCGGTCCAGCACAAGCCGACGCGGCCCGACGGCACCCAGATGAAGCCAGACCGACGATGAGCCCGGCCCGCCGTTGAAAATGAACATGACCGGTCGCGAGGGGTCGTTGCCGCGCGCGATGTAAGAGAAGGAAAAGATGCTGGCGATCGGCTCGCCGGAGAGGCTGGCGATAAGGGTCTCGGCGGCGCGCGCCTCATAGGCGATGGCCTTGCCAGAGATGGTGGTGCGATGTTGGGTGATGAACCGCCGCGGCGGCGGCAGATCGGCAAACCGCACTGGCTTGTCCGATACATCGGTCACGATGCGTGGGGCGGTCGGCGGCATTTTCGTCGGCTGAGCAACAGCCCCACCGGCGAAGACCAGCAACAGAACGGCTAGCAGAATGCGCGTCACCATGGCCGTTCGGCTTCCCTAAAGTTTGCAGTCGCTGTCCGGAATGCCCGGAACGCGCTGCCATTTCCAGCCATCCACCGGCTTGCCACGCGGCAGGAAGCGGATCGTCAGCGGCTGTCCGTCGCGCATCACGGC
>JBIPOH010000233.1:0-5417 GCA_044379435.1 Novosphingobium sp. | reverse complement strand
GGGGTGTTCGCCCAGGATGCTGGCGACGTAGTCGAGCTTCAGAACGTGCCGGACGGTTGCCATCAAGCGGCTTGGGCCATGGGCGCCCGCGGAACCCAGTTCCAGGGGAGCAACTCGTCGATCCGGTTGATCTTCTGGTCGTTGATGCGGGTCAGCACGTCGGTGAGATAGGCCTGCGGATCGAGCCCGTTCATCTTGGCCTGTTGATTTCCACTGAGAGCTGACCCGGGAGGCGCATAATTTCCACTGAGAAGTGACCCATGTTCTGACCTTCCCCCTGGCTGCCTGGTCGGGGGACACTGGAGTGATCGACATGGCTTTATTGAGCGTTATCCGGCGCTGGCATTTTCGTGATGAGATGCCGATCCGGGAGATCGAGCGACGCACAGGTTTGTCGCGCAATACGATCCGCAAGTACCTTCGTGCCGGGACAGTTGAACCCAAGTTCAAGGTTCCAGCTCGGCCGAGCAAGCTTGATCCATTTGCCGAGAAGCTTTCGGGTTGGCTGCGGACCGAGGGCGGCAAGTCGCGCAAACAGCGGCGCACTGCCAAGCAGATGCACGCCGACCTCGTGGTGCTGGGCTACGACGGATCGTATGGCCGTGTGTCGGCCTTCGTCAGGGCGTGGAAGGCCGAGCGGCAACGCGAAGCGCAGACCAGTGGGCGCGGTACGTTCGTACCTCTGGTGTTTGCGGCAGGCGAAGCGTTCCAGTTCGACTGGAGCGAGGACTGGGCAATGCTGGGCGGCCGGCAGACCAAGCTGCAAGTGGCGCATACCAAGCTCTCGCACAGCCGTGCATTCTCCGTCCGGGCCTACCCGCTCCAGACCCACGAGATGCTGTTCGACGCTCTGACTCAGGCGTTCCGCGTGCTGGGCGGCGTGCCGCGGCGAGGGATCTTCGACAACATGCGCACGGCGGTCGACCGGATCGGTACGGGCAAGGCCCGGCAGGTCAACGCCCGGTTCGCCGCGATGGCGAGCCATTATCTGTTCGAGCCCGAGTTCTGCAACCCGGCCTCGGGTTGGGAGAAGGGGCAGGTTGAGAAGAACGTCCAGGATGCCCGGCGGCGGCTGTGGCAGCCCATGCCCAGCTTCCCCGACCTCGACGCGCTCAACGCCTGGCTTGAGGCGCAGTGCATCGCGCAATGGGCGCAGATCGAACATGGCATGCAGCCTGGCACCGTCGCCGATGTCCGCGCCGCCGAGGTTGCCAGTCTGATGCCGCTTGGACGGCCGTTCGACGGCTTCGTCGAACATACCAAGCGGGTATCACCCACCTGTCTCGTGAGCTTCGAGCGCACGCGCTACAGCGTTCCGGCATCGTTCGCCAACCGCCCGGTCAGCTTGCGGATTTACCCCGATCGGATCGTGATCGCCGCCGAGGGTCAGATCCTGTGCGAACACAGCCGGATCATTGATCGATCCCATCACACCTGCGGGCGAACCATCTATGACTGGCGCCATTATCTCGCGGTGATCCAGCGCAAGCCCGGCGCCTTGCGCAATGGTGCCCCGTTCGCCGAGATGCCCGATGCGTTCCGGCAGCTTCAAAGCCAGCTCCTGCGCCGCCCTGGCGGAGACAGGGAGATAGCTGAGATCCTAGCGCTCGTGCTGCAGCATGACGAACAGGCAGTCCTATGCGCGGTCGAACTGGCGTTAGAGGCCGGCGTTGCCACCAAGACTCATGTCCTCAATGTCCTGCACCGCCTGGTCGACGGCAAAGCGCCTCCGGCATCCCCGATCGACGCGCCGCAGGCGCTGCGTCTTGCTCAGGAGCCACTCGCCAATGTCGGGCGCTACGATGCGCTTCGCGATGGAGGGCTGCGCCATGCGTCATGATCCCGCCAGCGCCGCCGTGGTGGTCATGCTCAAGGCGCTCAAGATGTACGGCATGGCCCAGGCCGTCAGCGATCTCATCGAGCAAGGTGCGCCCGCGTTCGAGGCGGCCGTGCCGATCGTGTCCCAGCTCCTCAAGGCCGAGATGGCCGAACGGGAAGTCCGGTCGATCGCCTACCAGATCAAGGCTGCCCGGTTCCCCGCTTACAAAGACCTGGCAGGGTTCGACTTTGCTTCCAGCGAGGTCAACGAAGCCATGGTCCGGCAACTTCACCGCGGCGAGTTCATCGACGGCGCCGACAATGTCGTGCTGATCGGCGGTCCGGGAACCGGCAAGAGCCATATCGCAACAGCGCTCGGTGTTCAGGCGGCTGAGCATCACCGCAAGAAAGTGCGGTTCTTCGCCACCGTGGATCTGGTCAATGCGCTTGAGCAGGAAAAGGCCGCGAACAAGGCGGGCCAGCTTGCCGATCGGCTGCTGCGCCTCGATCTCATCATCCTCGATGAGCTGGGATATCTGCCGTTCAGCCCCTCAGGCGGTGCGCTGCTGTTCCATCTGCTGAGCAAACTCTACGAGCGCACCAGCGTCGTCATCACCACCAATCTCAGCTTCAGCGAATGGGCCGAGGTGTTCGGCGATGCCAAGATGACCACCGCACTGCTCGATCGGCTCACGCACCATTGCCACATCCTGGAAACCGGCAACGACAGCTTCCGGTTCAGAGCCAGCGCCGCAGTACCCAAAACAAGAAAGGAAAAAGCCACCACTTGACCCACCCCCGCACCGCGGGGCACCATCTCCACCCGGGTCACTTCTCGATGAAAATCCCGGGTCAACTCTCAGCGGAAATCAACACACGGTTGTCATCGTCGATTGACCCTAGGCCATATCCGCAAAGAGGGCGATGGTGGCCAGCAAAGTCAGCAACGATCGGGATGGCATTGCCGTGTGCTGGCCACGGTCACGCGCAGGTCTAAGGCGGCCCGTTCCGTTAGGAGCTAACGAGCCGTCCCGACAGGGGATGACTGAAACGGGGTGACAAAATCCTCCTTTGCGCCTAGGGGCCGCGCCAAGATGAGACTTATGCGCACAATCCTCCGCCGCTATCGCATCATGGCTTTTGCCGTGATTGCTCTGGCGTTGGCGATGAAGGCATTGGTTCCGGCGGGATACATGGTCGATTCTGCATCTAAAGCTCTGACGATTCGCGTCTGCGCCGATGCACAGCTTTCCTCGACCGTCCGTGACATCTTGGTCCCAATGAAGAGCGAGCCTGCTGGTAAGCATAGCAAAGCTGAGGGCATATGCCCCTATAGCGCACTCTCGCTTACTAGCCTTGGCGGGGCAGATCCGTTTCAGCTGGCGCTTGCGCTGCTGTTCATTCTGGCAACGGGGTTTACCGCGCTGGCGTTGCCAGCACCTCGTCGCATTGGCTACCTGCGCCCGCCACTACGCGGCCCGCCCGCTCTTATCTGACATAAGTCTAGTCCGGCCCTTGCAGGACCGACAGGCTGCCCCTCCGGTCCTGCAAGTGCAGAAAGTCCGGTCACGACTGCCAGCCCAAGTGCCAGATAGGCACTGGCAGTCGCGTTCATGGTTCGGATGTTTCTGAGTGGGTAACCTTGGGCTGCGCTACTTAAGTCGCGCGCAAACCCTAGTGAATGGTGATCGCCATACAGCTCAGATCAACTGAGTGCACCTACACGAGCGGATAACTGCGACGCCCAAGTGCGATTGACGTCGAGCGGGAAGCCCTTTGCCTGAGAGCGACTGCGGCGCATCTCTCACACTTCAAAATCAGTTTGATATTCAAGGATAACTTCATGCGAAGTTCATGGATTGCGCTGTCCGCAGCGCTCGTTGTTTCAGCCCCCGCTTTGGCTGCTGAGAGCGACACACAAAATCAGGCTCCGGCCGATGAGGTCGCGGCAGATGATGCCGATGGCGCGACAATTCTCGTCGTCGGCCAAACCGATGCACCGATCACGGTTGTGCCGCGCGGGCTTTCGGTCTCACTCGGCAAGGAAAACTTCGACGCGATCAATGCGATCAACGTCGAAGACCTAATGAAATACGCGCCGAACTTCTTCGTGCGCAAGCGCTTTGCTGGTGATGACAACGCCGTGGTGGCTATGCGCGGGGCCAACACCGTGCAGTCGGCGCGAACGATTGTGATGGTCGACGGGTTTGTCGTCTCCAACTTCCTTGGCAACCGCTTCGATTTCCCGCCAAAGTGGAACGTGGTCGGCCCTGCCGAAGTGCGCCAGTTCGATATTGTCTACGGTCCTTATTCCGCCCGCTATGGCGGCAATTCGATGGGCGGGGTGATTTCGGTGACCACTCAGGAGCCGACCGAAACGTCGGCCTATGCCAATGCCCAGACTTTCATCATGCCGTTCAAGGAATATGGCTTCGACCAGACCTTCACGGGCTACAGCCTCGAAGGCGGTGTGAACTGGAAGCAGAAGGATGGTCCGTTCTCGATCCGCCTGTCCGGGCGACATTTCGAGAACACCGGCCAGTCGATGACCTACAATCTGCTGACCGCCGCAACCGGAAACGAAGCGGCAACAGCCGTCACGGGTGCGTTTGCCGATCCGCGGCTAGCTACGCCGGTATTCGGCGCGGCTTCGCCGGTCGATGTAACGCAGGATCAGGTCCGCTTGCGCGTGGGATTTGAAACGGCCGGCGGTTGGAACATCGATGCGCTGGGCGTGCTGTGGAAGAGCCAGCAGGTACTGACCGACACACGCAGTTTCCTTGTCGATGCCGCCACGGGTGCGCCGGTTTATCAAGGCCGCGTGACCTTCGGGGGCAAGACCTGGAACGCAACAGGGCTGACCATGTCGATATCGGAGCGGACCGAGTATCTTGCAGGGCTGAAGCTGGCGGGGCCGCTGGCCGGCTGGGATGTGGCGCTCAACCTTTCCCGGTTCTGGATTCCCGATCAGGATGGCCGGACATCCACCAACTATGCCACGGGCGCAGCGAACGGCGCTGGCACCAACACGCTTGGCAACACGCCGGGTTGGTACACCGGAGATCTGGTGATCGAACGGCGCCTTGGTGCGCACAAGGTGGCGTTCGGCGCAAATGCCAACCTCTATGAAACCTCGGCCGACACCTTCTCGACTGCCAACTGGCGCGCGGCGGCATCACCGGTCTTCACCGCCGCAACTTATGGCAAGACCAGCCTTTGGGGTCTGTGGCTGGAAGACGCGATCGATGTGGGCGCAGACTGGGTGCTGACCGGCGGCCTACGCTATGATCGCTGGCGGGCATTCGACGGCGGCATTGCCAAGCCTTTTGCCGGGGCGCGCAAGGATGATCGCTATCCCAGCCGCAGTGATGACAGCTTCAGCCCCAAGCTGAGCCTGCAGGGCAAGCTGGCGCCCCGCCTTGATGTGCAGGTAAGCCTCGGGCTGGCGACACGCTTCCCCACCGTGGGCGAATTGTTCCAGGGCCGGTTTGATGACATCGCGCAGGCCATTGATCCGCAAAGCTTCGATCCGAACCTGAAAGCTGAAAAGTCGAAGGATGCCAACCTGATCCTTCGCTATGACGCAGGCAAGGTGCGGC
>JBIPOH010000232.1:0-5419 GCA_044379435.1 Novosphingobium sp. | reverse complement strand
GGCCACACGCTGGCGGCGCGGGCCATCGTCCCCGACGAGGTCGACGCCATCGTCGCCCAGCTCCGCCAATGGATCGCCGACCCCGGTGTGGACGTGGTGGTCTCCACCGGCGGCACCGGCGTCACCGGCCGCGACGTGACGCCGGAAGCATTCGAATCCGTCTATGAAAAGAAGATCGAGGGCTTCGGCGAAATATTCCGCATGATCAGCTTCAAGCTGATCGGCACCTCGACCATCCAGTCCCGCGCCACAGGCGGTGTTGCCGGCGGCACCTACCTGTTCGCCCTCCCCGGCTCGCCCGGCGCCTGCCGCGACGGCTGGGACGGCATCCTGAAGGACCAGCTCGACTACCGCTTCAAGCCCTGCAACTTCGTCGAACTGATGCCGCGCCTGCTCGAAAAGTAGGACTGGCCGCCCCTTCCCCTCCCCTAGGCTCGGTCGTTTGCACCGGACCGGACCAGTTCCTTCACCAAGGCCCACGTCATACACCCGCCGTTCAGGTGCGCTGACCATGTTTCGCGCCTGCGCCCCGGCAAGTCCATGGGCATGACGATTGGGGGATACCGGATGATGCTGAACAGGCCGCGCGCTGCACGTGCAATCTTTGCCCTGACCTGCCTTGGCCTTGGCGCAGGCACACTGGCCCTCCCGGTCGCAGCGCAGACCGTTCAAAGCGCGCCCGACCCGACCGGACGCGGCCCCTATGCAGTCGCCAATGCCGAATACAAGTTGCCTGCAAAGCGCGATGTGCTCGTGGCGCCCTTCACCGTGACTGAGTTGTGGGCGCGCGTTTACCGACCGACGAATGCCAAGGGCGCGCGGCCGGTAATCATGATGCTGCACGGCAATCACGCGACTTGCGGCCGGTTCGATCCGTCCTTTCCCGGCCGGATCGACGACGATTCGACCTACACCGATACGGGCCGCTGCCCGGAGGGTTACGTCGTCGCGCCCAGCCATGACGGCTATGCCTATCTTGCGAACCAGCTCGCTTCGTGGGGCTATGTTGTCGTGTCGATAAATGCCAACCGCGGCATTAACGCGGCCTGGGGGGATGACGAGGACTTCGGCCTTAACCTCAGGCGCGGGCGGCTGATTCTGCGCCATCTGGTGCAGCTTGACCGGTGGAACACCTCCAACGCCGCGCGCAAGGTGCTGGGCTTCAGCCTGCGCGGGAAACTCGATTTCAACCAGATCGGCCTGTTCGGCCATTCACGCGGCGGCGAAGGCGTGCGCGCGGCGCTCACCCAATACCGCGATATGGGCAGCATCTGGCCCAGCCAGTTCCGCAACAAGCCGCAGATCCGTGCCTTGTTCGAGCTTGCCCCGGTCGATGGGCAGACGAACCGCGTGCTCAATGCCGAGGGCGCCGCTTGGAATGTGCTGCTGCCGACCTGCGACGGCGACGTTTCGGATCTTCAGGGCCAACGCGTGTTCGACCGGATGATCACCGCGCGCGCCGAAACGGTGCCCAGCCCGAAATCGATGTTCACCGTGGAGGGGACCAACCACAACTTCTACAACAGCGAATGGCAGCAATCGGACTCGCAAGGTTGCTACAGTAACGATCCGAAGCAGCCGGTGGTGTTCGATCCTGCCGCTGCAGGGTCCGAAGCCCAGCGCACGACCGCGCTCTATCCTGTGGCCGCATTCTTTCGCGCCCATCTCGGGGCTGATCCGGCTGCCGTGTTTGGCACCCTGCTCGATCCGGCGTACCGGCTGCCGGGCAAGCTGAACCGCGTCACCCGCTATCGCCGCACCTATACGGATAATGTGGCGCGCAAGGGCAGCATCGTGCTCGATGATTTCGTGCGCACCAGCGGGGCCGGGGAAACGGGCGTGGGCAATGCGGTGGGCGGCCTCAAGTACTTTGCGCAAAGCCCGGTGCCCGAGCATGAACCGACTTCGCAGTTCGGCGTGCTGGGCTGGGATACCACCGTCATCAAGAGCAAGGGCGGCAGCCCGTTCTATCAGGCCAACGCCGCCGCGCCCGGCAAGGGCGTTTCGTTGGCGGACTTCGAAAGGCTGGAGTTCCGCGTGGGACTCGCCTGCAGCGGGTATGACACCGGCATGCTGTATGGCTGCGAAGTAGACCCCAAGCTCAATCCTTCGGGCACGACCAATTTCAGCATCGCGCTGGTTTCCGCCGATGGCTTCCTGTCGCAATCGGTGCCGCTGGCGCGCTATGCCCGGCCGCTGGCGCCGGTTGGGCTGAGCTATGGTCCGATCATCATCGATCCGCAGCCACGCCCCGGCGGGCCGAGCGTACAGGGCCAGATCGTGGGGAGCCAAGCCCCGGAGCGCAGCGAGCCGCCGCTTGAAAACTTCGGCAACGGGCATCCGGTGCTCGAATCCGTGCGCATTCCACTTGCGGATTTCGGCCTGACAAAGGGCGCGCGCGTGCGCGGTGTACGCCTGACCTTCGACCGCAGGCCGATCGGCGCGATCTATCTGGGCAACGTGCGCTTCACCCGAATGCTTGAGGCAGCGCCGGAAAAAGACCCCGGTCCGATCTTCGGGCCGTTCGGAGCGGCAGACGCCGCATCTTCGCCGCCTGTTGATGCAACGCCCGCCGCTATCGCGCCTGCGCCCGCCCCCCGGATGATCCCGGGCGGGCGCGTCAATCGCATTGTGCGCGAACGCCGCCCGGTGGTGACAGCCACGCAGGCGATCATGAGCGCCAAGATGAAGGCGGCGCCCGTGTGGCCCGCGCCGCGCCCAGTGGTGACCATGGCGATCACGGTGCCCGAATCGCTGGTGATCGGCGGTGCGCTGCTGACGCTGCGGATCGGAGATCAGACCTTCAAGCTGGGGCAGGCCGTTTCCGTACCCACGCAAGGGCTGAAGGCGGCGCGGTTTATCCTGAGCCCGGCTGCCTTCGATGCCCTGCCGCAAGGCGCCGCGATGGTGTTGGAAAACGGCGCCCAGCGCTTCGACCTTGGCGCGCTGGACAAGACCATGCTGGACAGGAGCCCGCTGGGATAAGTGATCAGGTCCGCCGCAGGACCATCACCGTGTTGGCATGCATCGGCAGCGGACCATAGATCAGCCGGACCACCCTGTCGGCCGCGCTGCGCACAAGATCCTGCAGCTTGCGCGCGCCGCGGCCAGCAAGGCCGCCTGCATAGGGGCGAAACGGGCGGCCTGCGAACATGACCTCGAGCGCGAGGCCGCGTGTCATCTGCTCCACAATCGGGGCCGACAGCACCGAGACGTGGGTGTGATCGCCGTGCTGGATCGGCAGTGAAAGCGGGCTCTGACCATTGGGAAAGCGCAGAAACAGCAGTCCGCCCGGCTCCAGCAAGCGGGCAGCGGCGGCAAGCAGCGCGGCGTTCTGTTCGCGCGTGAGGTGCTCCATCACGTCGACCGCGGCCAGCACGCGCAGGCGGCCAGGCAGCACCGCCTGCCATGACCCAAACTCGAGCGGGAGCAGCCCGACGCCTGCGGCCACCGCCTTGTCACGCGCGGCGACCTGCACTTCGGACCCGAAGACCTGAGCGCCGCGGGCAGCCGCCCAGCCCAGGAAATTGCCGTTGCCAAAGCCCACTTCGGCAACCAGCGCGCCCGATCCGACTGCGTTGCACAGGTAATGGTCGAAGAACTGCGCATCGGTGCGCGATGGCTGCATGAACGGAGCTTCGTGCCAGCCTTTGAGTTCCTGATAGTGAAGATACCCGTCTTCCATTGCCCAAACCCCATCATCGGCACCAGGCGCAGACCAACCTGCTCAAGCGCTGCAGAGCAATCACAGTCGGCCCCGAAATGGAGCGACACGCGCCGGGATGGACTGATCATTTTGGTCTGGCCTTCCCAGTTTGTTCACTTTATGTTCTAACTATGAAGCAAGCCAATTCCATCGTTCACGGGCGCGGCGCGCAATCGGCGGGTGTGCCGACCCGTTTCGGGCTGGCCACGCGCGAAGCCGACGGGGATTGGCGAGACGCAGCGGGGCTGGTCGATGGACCGGGGCCAAAGCTGCGCACCACGGTGACCGAGGAGTTTCCGAAAACGGCGATGGCCCGCAACACCTCGCCTGACATTCCATTCGACCGCTCACTCAATCCCTATCGCGGCTGCGAACATGGCTGCATCTATTGCTATGCGCGGCCGACGCATGCCTGGCACGATCTTTCACCCGGGCTCGATTTCGAGACGAAGCTGTTTGCCAAGCCGACCGCGCCGGAGTTGCTGCGGCAGGCATTCGCTGCGCGGGGATACCGCCCTGCCCCGCTGGCGCTGGGCACCAATACCGATCCTTATCAGCCGATCGAGGCGCGCTACCGCATCACGCGCGGTGTGCTGCAATTGTGTCTTGAGGTGGGGCATCCGGTGACGATCACCACCAAATCGGCGCGGGTGCTCGATGATCTGGATCTGCTGCGCGCGCTGGCGAAGCGCGGGCTGACAGCGGTTTCGATATCGGTGACCAGCCTTGATCCGCGGCTTTCCGGCATTCTCGAACCGCGTGCTTCTGCACCGGCCAAGCGCCTTGCAGCGCTGGAGGCGCTGGCAAAGGCAGGCGTCCACACCAATGTCTCGGTCTCCCCCATCATCCCGGCGATCACCGACAGCTTCATCGAGGCCACGCTGATGGAAGCGGGCGCGCGCGGGGTCGCTTCGGCCAGTTGGATCATGCTGCGCCTGCCGCACGAAGTCGCGCCGCTGTTTCGCGAATGGCTCGATGTCCATTTTCCGGACCGCGCGGCCAAGGTCATGGCCATCGTGCAATCGGTGCGCGGCGGCAAGGACAACGACACGCGCTTCTTCAGCCGGATGAAGCCGACCGGCGTCTGGGCCGATCTGGTACGCACACGGTTCCGGCTGGGCGTGAAGCGCGCCGGGATCCCGCAGGCCAAGCCGGTGCTCGATTGCAGCCAGTTTCGCCCGCCAAGCCGCGATGGGCAACTGGCGCTGTTCTAAACCCGCTTGCGGCCAAATCCCCCGCCGGCAGGGCGCGGGACGATGGGAGCGGGAGGCGGCATTTCAGGACGCGGCGCTGGCGGCGCCGACCGCTCCTGCACCGGCCTGCCCGCCTGCCCTGGCTTGGCCTCGACCACGCCCATCAGCCGCTTGAGCTGTTCGGGGGCAAAGATCGACAGGGCAATCAGCCCAAACAGCATAACAACCATCAGCATCCCGGCAGTGGCGTCTGGCGGACCATCCGCCCTCTCGCTTGCACTAGCCTTGCCGGTTTCCTCGGCAGCCCCCGCCTCATCGCGCGACCAGGGATTGCGGCGCGAGGCCTTGGCGCTGAACGTTCCCCGGCTCTGGCCCTGCTGGCACGCGCCATCGCCCGAGCCCGGTCCGGCGCAGAACGTGCCGCCGGTGTTCATCATGCCAAACGTCTGCACCAGCTTCGCCGGGCTGAACGTATCCACCATGCGGGCCGGATCGTTGTCAGCCGGCCAGTGGAACACAA
>JBIPOH010000231.1:0-5424 GCA_044379435.1 Novosphingobium sp. | reverse complement strand
TGGAACACGAAGCCGGCGGTGAAATCGTCTTCCTGCCAGTCCATCGTGCTGCCGATGAGATAGAGCACGGACGACCCATCGATGAAGAAGGTGCCGCCCGGCGTCTCGATCCGCTCGTCCATCGGGTTGGCCGCAGAAACATAGTCCACCGAGTAGGCGAGGCCCGAACAGCCCCGGCGGGGGGTGGAAAGCTTGACGCCGATGGCATCTTCCGGCGCATCCGCCATCAGCTTGGCAACGCGCGCCTCCGCCGATGGCGTGAGGATCACCGCAGCGGGGCGCTGGCGGGTCTTCGGGCGAGTGGTGGTGTCAGTGGTCATGGCTTCACCTATATGGGGATCGCTTACAGCATTCCCAGCTCAAGCTTCGCATCATCGCTCATCTTCTGCGGATCCCACGCCGGATCCCACACCAGATTCACTTCGGCATCGCGCACGCCGGGCACGGCTTCGACACGCAGCTGCACTTCGGCAGGCATGGATTCGGCCACCGGGCAGTGCGGCGTGGTCAGGGTCATGGTCACCATGACCGAGCCGCCTTCTTCCACATCGACGCCGTAGATCAGGCCAAGGTCATAGATATTGACCGGAATTTCCGGGTCGAAGATCTCTTTCAACGCGGCGATCACGCCTTCGTAGATATCCCCGCCCGGCTCACCCGGCGCAGCTGCGGCGGGTTCAGCGGCCAGAAAACCGTCCAGATAGTCGCGCTTGCGCTCCAGCTTTTCTGCCGGGGTCTCAACAGCTTCCTCAACGCGTGCGCGGCGCGGGGTCTCCACGCCTTCGACTTCCTCGATCTCGATCCGGTTCATCGACATTCCCTCACCCGAAAATCTTCATGGTCCGCTCAATGCCGCGCACCAGCGCGTGGACATCGCTCTCATCGCTATAGATGCCGAAGCTGGCGCGCGCCGTGGCGGGCACGCACAGATACTCCATCAGTGGCTGCGCGCAGTGATGGCCCGCGCGGATTGCCACGTTCTCCTCATCGAGGATCGTGCCAAGATCGTGCGGGTGCACCCCTTCCAGCGCGAAGCTGACGATCCCGGCGCTCTGCTCAGGCCCGAACAGGCGCACCGAATTGATCCGCCCCAGTTCCTCGCGCGCCATGGCCACCAGACGCGCTTCATGCGCGTGGATCGCCGCCAATCCATTGGCAGCAAGGAAATCCGCCGCCGCGCCAAAGGCAATCGCCTCGACAATCGCGGGGGTGCCTGCCTCGAAGCGCTGCGGCGCGGGCGCCCAGGTCGTCTCGGCAAAGGTCACGCGGTCGATCATCGAGCCGCCGCCCTGCCATGGCGGCATTGCGTCCAGCAGGTCCTTCTTCGCCCACAGCGCGCCGATCCCGGTCGGGCCATAGAGCTTGTGCGCTGAAAACACATAGAAATCACAGCCCAGCGCCGCCACATCCACCGGCAACCGCGCCGCCGACTGGCAGCCATCGAGCAGGATTTTTGCGCCCACCGAATGCGCCAAGGCTACGGCACGCGGGGCATCCAGCACCGAGCCGAGCACGTTGGACACATGCGCAAAGGCCACCAGCTTGTGCGCACGCGTCAGCATCCGCTCCGCCGCATCGAGGTCGATCCGCCCGTCTTCGGTCAGCGGGCAGACGTCGATTTCGAGGCCTGTCTGCGCGCGGATCAGCTGCCAGGGCACGATATTGGAGTGATGCTCGAGCTGCGACAGCAGCACGCGGTCACCAGGCTTGAGGTTTGCCGTGCCCCACGACTGCGCGACGAGATTGATCGCCTCGGTCGCGCCGCGCGTGAACACCAGTTCGTCCTCGCGCCCACCGATCAGTGCGGCCACGGTGCGGCGCGCGGCTTCATAGGCCAGCGTCATCTCCGCTGAACGGGTGTAGACGCCCCGGTGCACGGTTGCATAATCCGTGCCCATTGCGCGGGCCATCGCATCGATCACGCTTTGCGGCTTCTGCGCGGTGGCAGCCGTATCAAGGTAATGCCAGCGCTGACCCTCGGCATTCAGCAGGCCCGGCCATTCCGCCGTGCGGGTGAGGGTTGCGGTGCTCACAGCAAGCCCTCCAGCGCAGCCAACGCCGCTTCGGTCAGCGCGTCGCCCTCGGGCGCGCCGACGAAGGCTTCGGCGATGAACGCATGGAGCATCAGCTTCTTCGCCTCGGCAGGCGGCAGCCCGCGCGATTGCAGGTAGAACAGACCTTGGGGATCAAGCTCGCCCACCGCGCAGCCATGCGCGCACTTCACGTCGTCGGCGTAGATTTCCAGCTCGGGCCGCGCATTGGCGGTGGCGGTGCGCTCCAGCAGCATCGCGCGGATCGATTGCTCGCCGTCCGTACCGATGGCCCCGCGCGCGACATGGACTTTGCCAAGGTATGTGCCCGTGGCATGGCCGCCCAACACCGAGCGCACGACCTGCCGACTGACGGCATCGGGGGCCATGTGGCGCACCTCGGTCACGATCTCCAGCGTCTGCGCTGCGCCGCCCAGTTGCGCGGCGCCAAAGTGGAACGATGCGCCCTTGCCAAGCGTTGCGGTCACCGCGATCCGACCATAGGCAGCGCCTGCATTGAGCACGCGCAGGTCAAAGCTTGCGCCATCTTCCAGCGTGATCGCGATCTCGCGCGCTTCTGCCGAAGCGGCATTGGCCATGATCGCCAGCGCCTCGTTTTGCCCGGCAGGCACATGAATTTCCTGAACCGCAACCGGCCACAGCGTCTCCAGCGCGGCCAGATCGGCATAGCGGAAGGCTTCATCCTTCCGGGTGGGAAGTACCAAACTAGCCACGGGTCACCTCGCAGCGCACCATCGGAAGCGGCGCTTCGGTCACCTTGGCGCCATTGCGTTCCAATACATGCATCACCATCAGCCGACCGTCCGGGCTGAGGACATAGTCGGCGGTCAGCGCCACGGCGAAATCATCATCGCCTTCGCGCACCACGATGTGCCGCTCGCTCAGCGCATCCACCGCCTTGACCACGCCCCAGTAATCGCCCTCGGTGTTCATCGAGGCCGTGACGATGCGGCGCGCATATTTGTCGCCGCAGGCGTCCGCGGAGGGCGCCCACTCCCCGAAGAACCCAGCCGGCATGACGGCCGGAGGGGCGACCGGAGCCGGGTCCGAAGCCGGTTCGCCGGCCTGCGCCGCCGCAGCAAGGGCGAGCAGCAGGCTCATGCCGCCACAGCCTCGTAGCCTTCGTTCTCCAGCTGCAGTGCCAGTTCCGGACCGCCGGACTTGACGATCCGTCCGCCCGCCAGCACGTGCACGAAGTCCGGCTTCACATAGTCAAGCAGGCGCTGGTAGTGCGTGATCAGCAGCACGGCCTTGTCGGGCTTGCGCATAATGGCGTTGATACCCTCACCGCAGATGCGCAGCGCGTCGATGTCGAGACCGGAATCCGTCTCGTCCAGAATCGCCAGCTTGGGCGCAAGGATGCCCATCTGCACCATCTCGGCGCGCTTCTTCTCACCGCCCGAAAAGCCCACGTTCACCGGGCGCTTGAGCATGTCCATATCGAAGCGCAGAAGGCCGGCCTGCTCCTTGGCCAGCTTGATGAAGGCCGCGCCCGAAAGCGGCTCAAGCCCATGCACCTTGCGCTGCGCATTCAGCGCCTCACGCAGGAACTGCAGGTTGGAAACGCCCGGAATCTCGACCGGATACTGGAAGCCGAGGAACAGCCCCGCCGCCGCGCGCTCATGCGGCTCCAGCGCGAACAGATCCTGTCCGTCGAATAGGGCCGAGCCACCGGTCACTTCATAACCGGGACGCCCGCCCAGCGTGTAGCCGAGCGTGGACTTGCCAGCGCCGTTCGGCCCCATGATGGCATGGATTTCGCCCGCATTGATGGTGAGCGACAGGCCCTTCAGGATGGGCTTGTCGGCAACGGTGGCGTGAAGATCGTTGATCGTGAGCATCAATAGTTCCGGGGTGAGCGCGGCGCAGGGCGGCGCGTGGCAGATCTGTTGGAAGCAGGCCGCCTGTTGCGGCGTTCGGTGTGGAGGGCGCGCATCGCATCGGACACGCGCTGGGCGGCAGCATCAGGATCGGCGAGCACTTCGGCTGCGGCAATGCGCTCCACGCGGTAGCCCACTTCGGAAAGGCTCTTGTCGCGCGCGGCAGTGAAGGCGGCATCATCATCGCCATCGATTTCGACCACCAGCATCAGTTGCTTGCAGGCGAAATCGACGATGGCCGAGCCGATCACCGTCTGCCGCTTGAAGGTATACCCGCCGGTTTCGACGCCGATCAGCGCCTCGGCCAGCGCTTCCTGCGCAGGGGTAGGATTGCGGCGCATCTCGCGCGAACGTTCGTGCAGAGCATCGAGCCGCGATTCGGAAATCGCCCAACCGCGCCCCTTCTTCTGCAGGGTCGGTGCATCGTCATCGCCAAAGCGCAGCGAGAGCTTGCGCTTGGCCGGGGCCTGCGTGGCCAGAACAAACCGCTTGTGCACGCGGTCCACTGGCGTCCCGTCCTTGAGCGGCACGCCGGGCGTCAGGGCGTGGTCGGCAAACCCCTGCTTGGCATAAAACGTAAGGCCGCCGGTGTTGTCGCCCCGGATCGTCGCGTTGATCGCGGTGAGGCCCAATTCGGCGGCGCGCCGGGTGGTCTCGGCAAACAGCGCCGAACCGATCCCGCGCTGCGTGCCGCCAAGGCGCGTGAAGGTGCCGATATCGCCCACGTCATCCGGCAGGCCGGGGTAACGCCCCAGCGTCTGGAAGCCGAGCAGCGTCCCGTCTTCATCCTCGGCCACATAGCAGCAAAGAACGTTGGGGCCGGTGAGATAAGTCTCATCCAGCGCTTCGGGCGTAAACGGTTCCTGCAACGCAGTCGTGCCGCCAGCAGCGATCACGGCGTTGAGCAGCTCCGCCAGCCGGGGGGCATCCTCGGCTTCAACCGGGCGCACAGTCAGGGTCATCGCTTCGCTCACCCAACCGACCCTTCCAGCGAGATGCCCAGAAGCTTCTGCGCCTCCACGGCAAACTCCATCGGCAGCTGCTGCAGCACTTCGCGCGCGAAGCCGTTCACGATCAGCGCGATGGCGTCTTCCTGCGCAAGGCCGCGCTGCATCGCATAAAACAGCTGGTCGTCGGATATCTTGCTGGTGGTGGCCTCATGCTCGATCGTCGCCGAAGGATTGCGCACTTCAATATAGGGCACCGTATGCGCGCCGCAGTCCGCGCCCAGCAGCAGCGAATCGCACTGGGTGAAGTTGCGCACGCCCTCGGCCTGCGGAGCCACGCGCACGAGGCCGCGATAAGTGTTGTTAGAATGCCCGGCGCTGATGCCCTTGCTGACGATGGTCGAGCGGGTGTTCTTGCCGTTGTGGATCATCTTGGTGCCAGTGTCGGCCTGCTGGTGATTGTTGGTCACCGCCACCGAATAGAACTCACCCACAGAGCCTTCGCCATTCAGCACGCAGCTGGGATATTTCCAGGTGACGGCTGAG
>JBIPOH010000020.1:0-17959 GCA_044379435.1 Novosphingobium sp. | reverse complement strand
GTGCCAAAGGCGCACGGTCGGAAACGGCGGCGCCCTTGAAGGCCGCCGTCAGGCTCTGCAAAATCGACATGTCCAGCCTTTCAAAACGCTCGAAGCGGTTCAACTCCCCTCCCGCTTGCGGGAGGGGCCGGGGGAGGGCGCGTTCCCTCTGCCCCCTCAATCAATCCAGATCCGCGGCTCTCCGGCCCGGCCCAGCATCAGCTCGGTCAGCGCCCACACGCAGGCATCGGCCCGGTCTGGTGATCGGCCCGGCCCTTGATAGGTTCCGCCCGGCAGCAGCCCGCACAGCTCGTCTTCCAGCCGCGCAAACAGCCCGGCATGGCGTACGCGTCCGGCCTCATAAAGCGCGGCCACCGGCTCGGCCCGCGCCACCTTGCCGCGCGTCGCATGGACCAGCCGCAGCGGCATCACGGCATTGGCTGCCCGCAGCACTGCCTCCACCATCGCCCCGCCCTGGTTGGCCTCGGCTACCACCCGGTCGGCGGACCAGGCCCGCGCCGCTTCGGCAACCGCTCTGGCCCACCGCTCCGGGCTCGCTTGCTCGACTGATGCATCGGCCAGCACCCGGCCAACACCGTCATCGCCAAGACCGCAGACCACGATCCCGCAGGCGTCGCCCTCGGCGCTGGCTGGGGGGTCAACGCCAACGATCACCCGCGTTACGGCAGAAGCTCCGCCGGTTTCGCGGCACCGCTCGATCAGTGCCCGCGTCCACAGCGCGCCCGGCAGATCGTCGATCAGCTCGCCGTCCAGTTCCTGCCGTCCCAGCAGCGTACCTCCGAATTCGCGGGTCACATCGGCGATAAAACGCTTGGGCAGGTTTGCCTCGTTCTCCAGCGTCGAACCGCGCGTCAGCACCACCTCGCCATCGGCAACCACTTGCCCCATCAGCCGCCGCACCAGCGGCACCGCGCGCGGCGTGGTCGTCGCCAGGATCTGCGGCATGGCACCGAGTCGCAGGCCCAGCAGCAGGTTGTCCCACGTGCGCCGCGCCTGGCCCTGATTGTCGTCCCACTTCGCTATCTCGTCGCACCAGGCGTGGCTGTGCTGCGGCCCGCGCAGCGCTTCCGCTTCCCCGGCCGAATAGAGCAGGGCCTGTGCCCCGCCCGGCCACACGATCCGGCGCAGCGATGGCTCATAGCGCGGCCTCATGTGCGGCGGGCTCACCGCCATCAGTCCGCTTTCGCCTTCCACCATCACGCTGCGCGCTTCATGCAGCGATGCTGCTACTAGCGCGATGCGGGCCGAATGGTCGCGCTCGGCCACCATTCGCACCCATTCCGCACCGGCCCGCGTCTTGCCAAAGCCGCGCCCCGCCATGATCAACCACACCCGCCAGTCGCCCGGCGGCGGCAGCTGCGATGCGCGCGCCCACAGCGGCCAGTTCCAGAGCACCGCGTCCCGCTCGGTCTCATCCAGCAGATCCGGCAGCTCACGGACGATTCCCGCATCATCGTGGCGCAGGAAATCGAGCCGGTCGGCGTTCACGCTGGCGTCTGCGGCTTGGGCAGGATGGCCGCTGCCAGCGCAGCGGCCTCGCGCTGCGCCTTCGCATCCATCACCCGCCGCCGCAGCTCCTCGACCTTGCGGTCGATCGATGCGCGGATCTCCTCGGCGCTCACATGGTCGCGCCGTGCCCGCTCGCGCGCTGCCGATTCGCGGTGTGCGGCCAGCAGGCGAAACGCTGTGGCATTGTCGAAGGTCCGGCTTGCCCGCTTCGTGCCCGCTGCGGGCTTCAGCTCGCCGGAGCGGAGCCGGTAGAGCAACTCCATCTCAAGGTTGTCGTATCCTTCGCAAAGGGCAACTTGCCAGTTGCGGTTGAATTCGTGGTCCTGCCGCCGCCGGTGATAGGCGGTCGAAACATCAATCTGTGCCCTGCGAGCCGCTGCGGCCACATTCGAAGTATCGGCCAGGGCCGCAAGAAAGGTCACGGTCCAGTGTGTCGCCTCTTCTGGTCGGCCTTGCGGCGTCGTGGTCGCGCCACGCCGGTGCGGTGCATCGGTTCGCTGAGCCATGGTCCATCCGTCGCTGGGAAAAGGGGAGCGCTGAGCGTTCCGCTGCGGTGAGGCGGCGACTCGGTCTATCGCGATGTTCCTGTTATGTACTCAAACAGCGTGACGATGTCAAGAATTTTGTACCGATATGGTTAATCGTACGCCCCCTAGCGCTTTGCGGTCCGCTCGCTTAGGGAATATTTGCAATGCGCTGCTAGAGAGGCTCTGCAGGCGCTGGTCCGGCCCTGCTGCCGGATCACCCCGCGCGCACGTCTGATCAACCGAGTAACCTGCTTCATGCTTCGCAGCCTTTACAACTGGACCATGGCCAAGGCCACGCACCCGCATGCCGAAGTCTGGCTGGCGCTGTTCTCGGCGATGGAAGCCAGCTTCTTCCCGGTGCCGCCGCATCCGCTGCTTGGCCTGATGTGCCTTGCCGAACCGAAGAAAGCTGTCCGCTACTCGGCCATTGCCACCGCCGCCTCGGTCGTCGGCGGGCTGCTGGGCTATGTGATCGGCTATTTCCTCTTCGCCAGCGTCGGCAAGGAACTGCTCGCGCTGCTCCACCTTTCGGAGAGCTTCCCGAAAGCGGCGTGCTATTTGCGGGAATACGGCGTCGAGATCATCGTCATCAAGGGCGCCACGCCGATCCCGTTCAAGCTGCTCACGATCACGGCGGGCTTCATCGCTATGCCGCTTCTGCCGTTCCTGCTCGCCAGCATCGTCAGCCGCTCGATCAGTTTCATGATCGTTGGCGGCCTGTTCCGCCTGTTCGGTGCCCCGATCAAGCGCGTGATCGACAAGTATCTCGGCCTCGTCACCATCGGTTTCGTGGTGTTCGTCGTTGGTGGGTTCTATCTGGCCAGTGTGGTCAGCGGCGCCAGCACGGGCAGCGCCGAAGTTTCGGCTCGCTGCGCGAAGGCGACTGTCGCCACGCTCTGAAGTCGGCGCCGCCAAGCGGCGGGCGCCAGAAGGTCTGCCGCATCAGTGCCCGGGAAAGTCCATCAGTGCCTCGACGGTGAGCCCTGCGCCGCGGAGCCGCTCGGCGCCGTGCAGGTCCGGCAGGTCAATCACGAACAGCGCATGGTCCACGCGCGCCCCAGCCCCGCGTAGTAACGCTGCCGCTGCCAGTGCCGTCCCGCCTGTCGCAATGAGGTCATCCACGATCACCACGCGCGCGCCCTTGGCAATCGCGCCCGGATCGATCTCCAGCCGGTCGCGGCCATATTCCAGCGCATAGTCGATGCCCACCGTGGCCACCGGCAGCTTGCCTGGCTTGCGCACAGGCACAAAGCCCACTCGCATGTGGGCTGCCACTGCAGCCCCGAAGATGAAGCCCCGCGCTTCCATTCCGGCGATCACTTCCGCACCCGCCGCTTCGGCCAGCCGCGCCAGATGGGCGATGCACGCGGCAAACCCCTCGCCATCGCGGATCAGCGTGGTCACATCGCGAAACAGGATCCCCTTTGCAGGGAAGTCGGGCACAGTGCGCACCAGCGCCTTGATGTCGTCTCTGGTCATGGCGGCACCTGATAGCGCCAGACACAAAAAAGGCCACCGTTGCCGGTGGCCTTTGCCAGATCGCGCCGGACACAAAAAAGGCCACCGTTGCCGGTGGCCTTTGTTTGTCGGCAAGTGCCGGAAGGGTCAGTGCTTGTCAGCCCAGACGTTCCGCTTGGCCAGATACGCCAGAACAGTTGCGGCAAGCAGGAAGCCCAGCACCGGCCAGCCCGTCTGCTTGCGCTTGTCGAGCTTGGGTTCCGCCGTCCAGGTCAGGAATGCGGAGACGTCCTGCGACATCTGGTCGACGGTGGCATTCGTGCCGTCGCTATAGGTCACCTGCCCATCGCTCACCAGCGGTGCCGGCATCGCAAGGTTCAGGTTGGCGAAGTACGGGTTGAAGTACAGGCCGTCCGGCGTCTTGGCGTCCGGGAACATCTTGAGCAGTTCCTGGCCCTCCTCGTTCTTGTAGCCAGCCTGATCGACATAGCCCGTCAGCAGCGAGTGGATGTACTGCGCACCGCCATGGCGAGCCTTGGCGATCAGCGAGAGATCCGGCGGCACGCCCTGTCCGGCATAATACACCGGTGGGAAGTGATCCGAAGGCAGGTTCGCACGCTCGCCGCGATCACCGGTCTTGCTGTCGAAGGTCTGGGCCTTGGTGCCCCAGTTCTTGGCGATCGCCTTCACTTCGGCCTCGTTGTAGCCAAGCTGGCTCAGGTCACGGAATGCCACCTGCTTGAGGCTGTGGCAGTTGGCGCACACTTCCTGATACACCTTGAAGCCGCGCTGAAGCTGCGCCTTGTCGTAGGTGCCGAAGGGGCTGTCGAACGAAAACTCGACTTCCTTCGGGTGCATGTGGAACAGCTTCTCCGCATTCGGCGGGGTGGGCTGGGTAGCCGCGTTGTAAGCACCGACCCCGAAGGACAGGAGCAGCGCGGCTACGAAGAACAGGCCAACGAGCGGGCCAAATAGACGGACCATGAGGTTTCCCTTTGGATGTGCCGGGTTGGCAGGCTCAGGCGGCGGAAGGAGCGAGGGTGCCGGTCGAAAGCGCAGCGCTCTCGTCCTTGCCCAGCACAGCTTCGGTGATCGAGAACGGCAGCGGCTGCGGCGTCTCGATCGATGACACGACCGGCAGGATCACAAGGAAGTGCAGGAAGTAGTACATCGAAGCGATCTGCGAGATCATCACGTAGGGTTCCTCGGCCGGAGCGCCGCCGCAGTAGCCCAGCACCAGCACGTCGACGACGAGCAGGTAGAAGAACTTGCGGAACAGCGGCCGGTAGTGGCCCGAACGGACCGGGCTCGTGTCGAGCCAGGGCAGGAAGAACCACACCAGGATCGCGCTGAACATCGCCAGCACGCCCATCAGCTTTGCCGGAATGAACAGGAAGTCCGAAGTGAAGGCGCGCAGGATGGCGTAGAACGGCCAGAAGTACCACTCAGGCACGATGTGCGCCGGGGTCGAAAGCGGGTTGGCCGGAATGTAGTTGTCCGGGTGGCCCAGCAGGTTCGGGGCAAGGAACACCAGCGCGCAGTACAGCAGCAGGAAGATGCCGAGGCCGAAGCCATCCTTCGCCGTGTAGTAGGGGTGGAACGGCACGGTGTCCGATTCCTGCTTCACTTCCACGCCCGTCGGGTTGGAAGAGCCGGGGATGTGCAGCGCCCAGACGTGCATGATGATCACGCCGAGGATCACGAACGGCAGCAGGAAGTGCAGCGAGAAGAAGCGGTTGAGCGCGGCGTTGTCGGGCGCGAAACCGCCCAGCAGCCACTCTTGCAGCGGCGTGCCGACCAGCGGGATGGCCGAGAACAGGCCGGTGATGACCTTGGCGCCCCAGAAGCTCATCTGGCCCCACGGCAGCACATAGCCCATGAAGGCGGTCGCCATCATCAGCAGGAAGATCACCACGCCCAGCAGCCAGATCATCTCGCGCGGGGCCTTGTACGACGAGTAGAAGAAGCCGCGGAAGATGTGGGTGTAGACCACGATGAAGAACATGCTCGCGCCGTTGGCGTGGGCATAGCGGAGCATCCAGCCCCAGTTCACGTCGCGCATGATGTGCTCGACGCTGTCGAAGGCGACCTTGTCGTTGGCGGCGTAATGCATCGCCAATACGACACCGGTCACGATCTGCAGAACCAGCGCGAAACCGGCGAGAATACCGAAGTTCCACATGTAGTTGAGGTTGCGCGGCACCGGATAGCCCGCGCCGACTGCGTTGTAGACAAAGCGGGGGAGGGGAAGCCGGTCGTCAACCCACTGCGCCAGCGGGTTGCCAGGCTTGTATTCATTCGCCCAGGGAAAGCTCATTGTGTCAGTCCTCAGCCGATCTTCACGACAGTGTCGGAAGAAAATTCATGGGGAGGCACCTCAAGGTTCTTGGGTGCCGGGCCTTTGCGGATGCGTGCCGCCGTATCATAGCTCGAGCCATGGCAGGGGCAGAAATAGCCGCCAAACTCGCCCTTCACTTCGCCTTCGCCTGCGCCCAGCGGCACGCAGCCAAGGTGGGTGCAGACACCCATCGTGATCAGCCAGTTGGTCTTGCCGGCGCTGGTGCGGTCCGCCAGCGTCTGCGGATCGCGCAGGGTTGCGACATCCACCGCATCGGCCTTCTTGATTTCTTCGGGCGTCAGGTTGCGGATGAAGACCGGCTGCTTGCGCCACACGGCCTTGATCGCCTGACCCGGAGCAATCGCCGAAATGTCGATTTCCGTGGAGCTTTCCGCCAGAACGTCTGCAGATGGTGCCATCTGCGAGACCAGCGGGTAAAGAGCGGCGAGGCCGCCTACGCCTCCGAAGCTTACCGCCGCGATGTTGATGAAATCACGCCGCCGGACGCCCCCATCATTGTTGGCACCAGACATGGTCGCTTCCGCGATGCTTGCTTGTTCAGCCATTGCCATTCCCTGCTTGCCGCTGCCGCGGCCACGGATCGGGCGCGGTGAGCGTGTCCTAAAATGTCCCACACCGGTCTGGCGGGAAAGTGCCCAAAGGGACGCTCTTCCGCCCATACCGCACCACCCTCGCTCTCGCTTGAGAGTCCGGTCCCCTTGGGCGCGCCTGATAGACGCAAAGCCGCCGGTTTGCCAACAAGCATTTTACCGCGGGTGCAAGGCAGCTAATCGTATTTTTAACAGGCACTTGACGGATTGTTGCAATCCGTTCGCAACACATATCTGGCAAAGAAGGTGCTGCCGGTCAGCCGGGCCTGCCAGAGCGGGCCTGCACGAAACCTGCCCCATCGGGCCAATCTGCCGAAGCCAGACCCATCACCTTGAACAAAGTGCCCATTTCCGTCGGAGCGGTCAGGCGCATGGCCGCCGCCTCGATGGATTCGGCGGCATCGGGTGCGGCCCTCGCCAAGGCTCCGGCCCTTGCGCCAATCCCGAGGGCGGCGAGCCACGCTCCCTGCTCGGTGGTGCCAAGCCAGCGCGCTCCGGCTTGTTCGGCAATCTGCGCCAGCGTGCCGAAATCGACATGGGCCGTGAGATCCGCGTCTCCCGGCATAGCGAAGGGGTCAACCTTGCGGTGCGCGCGGACAGCTTGCAGTGTGCAGCCGAGCTGCGGCTGCGTGTAGCCATAATCGATGAACAGCGCCGCGCCGCCTTGCGCGGCAAGCCGAGCAGAAATCTCCTGCACCACCGTTGCCGCTGCCGGGGATGTCTCGATCAGTGCGCCTTCGCCAGCCTCGGCAAACCACGCCGGGACAGCGGCATCCATCGGCCGGTTTCCGGCGACGGGGATCAGTGCCCCGCCCGCATCAAGCCCGACCATCCGGTCCCGCCACTCGCCAGCCGTGCGCACCAGGTGCCGCACCGGCAGCGCATCGAGAAACTCGTTGGCCACCACCAGCAGCGGGCGGTCCGCAGGAAGGGTCGCAAGATCATGATGCCAGGTCGCGCCGGGGTGAAGTGCGCGTTGCAGCGCGATCAGTGCCGGGCTGGTCTCGACGAAATGGACATCGGGAACCAGCCCCGCGCGTCCCGCCGCGCGCAGCGCGTCGCGGGCCAGCGTACCCCGGCCGGGCCCGAGCTCGACTAGGCAGGCCTCGGCTGGGCTCCCGGCGCGCTGCCAGATATCCGCCAGCCAAAGGCCGATCAGTTCGCCGAACATCTGGCTGATTTCCGGCGCAGTCACGAAATCACCGCCCGCGCCCAGCGGATCGCGCGAGGCGTAGTAGCGGGCATTGGCCTCGGCCATGTAGTGCGCGATGGAGATTGGCCCGGTTGCGGCAATCAGCCTTGCAAAAACGGCTTTCAGCCCGCCTTTGGCGGTCTCGTCGTCAGCTGTCACGAGATCGTGGTCTGTCCGCCGGATTTGCCCGCAGGCTGCACCGATACCGCAAGCGGTGGGCTGACCACCGCGCGCACGGCCAGCGCCAGCCCGATCGCCATCATCGGCAGCGTCAGCCACTGGCCCATGGAAAGCCCGCTGCGCATGGCAAAGTCGAGCAGCTGCGCATCCGGCTCCCGGTAGAACTCCACGATGAAGCGGGCGAGCGCATAACCAAGACCGAACAGGCCGACGAGCAGGCCCGGCCGCCACCGCGCGCGGGTGCGCCAGAACAGAAAGAGCAGGACCGCGCCCAGCACCAGCCCTTCGAGAACTGCCTCGTAAAGCTGGCTGGGATGGCGCGGCAGCGATCCGGCGCCGGGGAAGACCATGACCCAGGGCATCTTCGAATCCGTCACCCGCCCCCACAGCTCGCCGTTCACGAAGTTGGCGCAGCGCCCGAAGAACAGCCCCGGCGGCACGCATACGGCGATGTAATCGCAGGTCCGCACAAAGTTCAGCCCGCCGCGCCATGCCACCCAGGCAATCGCCAGCGTGGTGCCGATCAGCCCGCCATGGAAGCTCATCCCGCCTTCCCACAGCCGCATCAGGCGTGCCGGGTCGGTCAGCAGTTCGGGGGCATAGAACAGCGCATAGCCCAGTCTTCCGCCCAGGATGATCCCCAGCGTCGCGTAGAAGAACAGATCGTCTGCATGTCGCTGCGCCAGCGGCGCGCCGGGTTCCCGGATCATCCGGCCCAGTTGCACATAGGCCAGCATGATCCCGGCCAGATAGGCGAGGCTATACCACTTGATCGCGAAGAACCCCAGGTCGAGTGCGATTGGCGAGACGCCAAGGCTCTCCCAATGCAGCGGCTGGTATCCCGAAACGGCGGCTGCGGCAGCCGATAGTGACAGCAAGGGCCATGCTCCCTAGAATTCAGGCACGTGAGCGGTTTGGTAGCGAAGTGTTTTGTTTTGTGCCGCGGGCATCGCGGCCTTGCGCGGCCTTCTGGCACAGGGCAAACCCGAGAGGCAAACCGAATAACACAGCAATCCCGATATCGGCCAGACAAGGCCGGAACGGGCCGAGAGGAGTGACTGCGAGACCATGCTGACCCAGCTTGACCGGGACCTTGCCCAAGTGATGGACGGGCTGACCGCCCCCGGCGGAATGCTCGCCACCACGCCGCACCAGGCCTTTGGCCGCGACCTGCCGATGATTGCGGCAGCCCCGCCTACGCTGGGCACCTATTTCACGCAGTTCTGCACCTTTCATGGGGCCAAGGAATTCATCGTCGATGGCGATGTCCGGCTTACGTTCGCGCAGACGCTCGAAGCTGCCCGGATTGCAGCCGGCGGCCTTGTGGCGGGGCACGGGCTCCAGAAAGGCGACCGCATCGGCATTGCCGCGCGCAATTCGGCCAACTGGATCGTCGCCTATATGGCCGTCCTCATGGCCGGTGGCTGCGCTGTGCTGATCAACGGCTGGTGGCAGGGCGAAGAAATGGCGCAGGGCATCGACATGGTCGGCTGCCGCATGATCATCGCCGATCGCCAGCGCGCAGAGCGGCTGAACGGCATCACCCACGGCGCCGAAATCATTCCGCTGGTTCATGATTGCTATCCGGCCGAAGGGCTTGCGGCGCTCATGGCCAAGGGCGGCGATGCTTCTACTCCGCTGCACGAAGTCGGGCCTGATGACCTCGCCACGATCCTGTTCACCTCGGGCTCTACCGGCGTGTCCAAGGGCGCCTATTCCGATCATCGCGGTGTGGTGCAGGGCACCTACAGCTACCTCGCGCAGAGCGTCATGGTGCTGGGCCTGATGACCGCGCGCGGCGAAGCGCCCCCGGCCAATGCGCAGCCTATCGCGCTCGTCAACGTGCCGCTGTTCCACGTGACCGGCGAAGTGCCGCTGATGCTCCAGTCCTTCGCGCTCGGCCGCAAGCTCGTGCTCATGCCCAAGTGGGATGCCGTCACCGCGATGCAGTTGATCGAGCGCGAGAGGGTCACCTATTTCGTCGGCGTTCCGCTGATGAGCTACGAGATCGCCACGCATCCCGATGCGGGCAAGTACGACATGTCGAGCTGCGTCACGTTTGCCGCTGGCGGTGCTCCACGCCCGGTCGAGCATGTCGAGCGCATCCGCAAGGCGCTGCCCCATGCCTTCCCGATTCTCGGCTACGGCCTCACCGAAACCAACGGCGTGGGCTGCGGCAACTTCAACGAAAACTACATGGCCAAGCCCGGCAGCACCGGCACAGCCTCGCGTCCGCTGGTCGATCTGGCCATCCTCGATGATGCCGGAAATCCGCTGCCGCAGGGGCAACTTGGCGAAGTCTCGATTCGCAGCGTGGCCAATTTCCTCGGCTATTGGGAGAATCCCGCAGCCACTGCCGCCGCGATTATGCCCGATGGCTATTTCCGCACGGGCGATCTGGGCTACCTCGATGCCGAGGGCTATCTGTTCATCGTCGACCGCAAGAAGGACATCATCATTCGCGGCGGCGAAAACATCGCCTGCATCGAAGTGGAAAACGCGATCTACGCCCATCCCGGCGTGGCGGAGGCCAGCGTGTTCGGCCTGCCGGACGAGCTTTATGGCGAAGTGCCGGTCGCGGTCTATCTCGCCAAGGAAGGCACCACCGTGACGGCGGATGATCTGCGTGCGTTCCTCGCATCGCACATCGCGGCCTTCAAGATTCCTGTCCGCTTCTGGGAAGAGCATGAGGCGCTGCCCCGCCTCGGCACGGAAAAGGTGGACAAGCGCACCTTGAAGCAGCGCTACGGGGCCGATTGGCAAGAGACGCGCAAGGCCTGATGGGATAAGGGCAGAGCCTATGCTTGCCCCCCGGATTCCCAACCAGCGCGCCATCGTGGATCGCCGCGCCCTCGCCGATGCCATCGCCGAGCGCGTGGCGGCGCAAGGCGACAAGGCGCGGCCTGCCATTGTCGAGCTTCTGCGCGAGGCATTGGCCGCCGGGCGCGAGGAACTGGCGCGCCGCCTGCGCGAGAAGCCTTCTCACGGCACTGAATGCGCGCAGGGTCAGGCGTTCCTGGTCGATCAGCTTGTCCGCGTGATCCACGATCACGTCGTCGGCAATGTCTACCGCGCCAGCAACCGCTCCACGGGTGAACGCATCGCGCTGGTTGCGGTCGGCGGCTATGGGCGCGGTGAGATGGCGCCGCACTCCGATGTGGACATTGCCTTCCTTACCCCGATCAAGCCCACATCGTGGTGCGAGCAGGTGATCGAGGCGATGCTCTATTTCCTCTGGGATCTAGGGCTCAAGGTCGGCCAGTCCAGCCGCTCATTGGATGAAATGGTGCGCATGGCGCGCAGCGATCTCACCATCCGCACCGCGCTGCTGGAAGGCCGCTATGTGTGGGGCGACCGCGCGCTCTACGAAGAAGGCTCGCGCCGCTTCTGGGCCGAAGTCGTCACTGGCACCGAGCGCCAATTCGTCGCGGAAAAGCTGGCCGAACGCAACGAGCGGCACAAGAAGCTGGGCGACAGCCGTTATGTGGTCGAACCCAATGTGAAGGAAGGCAAGGGCGGCCTGCGCGATCTGCACACGCTCTACTGGATCGGCAAATACATCCACAAGGTCCGGGATCCCAGCGAACTCGTCGGCGTCGGCCTGCTTACGGCGGCGGAATACCGGGCCTTCCGCCGTGCCGAGAGCTTCTTCTGGTCGGTGCGCTGCCATCTCCATTCGGTCACTGGCCGCGCTGAGGACCGGCTCACCTTCGATCTCCAGCGCGAAGTGGCGCTGCGCATGAACTTTGCAGACCGCCCCGGAAAGAGCGCGGTCGAGCGGTTCATGCATTACTTCTTCCTGCAAGCCACGCAGGTCGGCTCGCTGACGGGCATGTTCCTCGCCCAGCTGGACGAACAGTTCGCCAAGACAAAGGTCGGTTTCTTCGCTGCGCTGCGCGGTCGCCGCAAGCGCAAGATCGGTGCCTTTCCGCTTCAGGCCGAAAAGCTTGGCGCGGATGGCGATGATTTCTTCCGCAGCGATCCCGCCCGCCTGATCGAGATGTTTCTGGTAGCAGACCGCGAAGGGCTGGAAATCCACCCCGAAGCCATGCGCCTTGCCCGCCGCGATGCCGGGCTGATCGATGCCTCGGTGCGCCGCGATCCGCGCGCCAACACCATGTTCATGGAGCTGCTCACCAGCCGCCACGATCCCGAAACGGTGCTGCGCTGGATGAGCGAGGCGGGGGTGTTCAGCCGCTTCGTGCCCGATTTCGGCCGCGTGATCGCGCAGATGCAGTTCGACATGTACCACCACTACACGGTGGACGAGCACACGATCCGCGCCATCGGCCTGCTTTCGCGCATCGAAAAGGGTGAGGAGACCGAGCAGCACCCGCTGGCCACCGAAGTCATTTCCAAGGTCGCCTCGCGCCGCGTGCTCTATGTCGCCACGCTGCTCCACGATATCGCCAAGGGGCGGCGCGGTGATCACTCGATCCTCGGCGCCGAAGTCGCGATGAAGCTCTGCCCACGGCTCGGCATGTCCCCGGCGGAAACTGAACTCGTCGCATGGCTGGTGCGCTGGCACCTGCTGATGAGCGCCACTGCCTTCAAGCGCGATCTGGCCGACTATAAAACCATCGCCGATTTCGCCGGGCGCGTGCAGAGTCAGGAGCGTCTCCGGCTCCTGCTCATCCTCACCATCGTCGATATCCGCGCAGTCGGTCCGGGCATCTGGAATTCGTGGAAGCGCCAGTTGCTGGGCGATCTGTTCGTGTCGGCAGAGGAAGTCCTGCGCCTCGGCCACAAGCAGCACGGCCGCGCCGAACGCATTGCCGCCAAGAAGAAAGCCGTCGCCGCGCTCCTCAAGGAACGCGATGCATTGATCGGCACCGTGGGCCGCCAGCTGGGCGATGCCTATTGGATCGCAGAGCCTGAAGACATCATCGCGCTCAATCTCCAGCAGATGGACCTTTCGCTCGACGAGCCGCTTACGGTCGAGGCGCACTGGTATCCCGCGCGCGGTGCCACGCTCGTCACCGTGCTGGCGGCAGACCATCCCGGCCTGTTCTATCGCATCGCTGGGGGCATCCACCTTGCGGGCGGCAACATCATCGACGCGCGCATCCACACCGCGCGCAATGGCCTCGCGGTCGACAACTTCCTCGTGCAGGATCCGCTGGGCCGCCCGCTCAACGAACCGGCGCAGATCGCCCGGCTCAAGACTGCCATCGCCGATGCGCTCGCCAACCGGGTCAAGCTCCTGCCCCAGCTCGCCGCGCGCCCTTCGGCCCGCCCACGCGCCGAAGCGTTTGAAGTCCAGCCCATCGTCATCTTCGATAATAAGGCGTCCAACCGCTTCACCGTGATCGAAGTCGGCGCGCGGGATCGCCCCGCCATTCTCAGCAGCCTCGCCCGCGCCCTGTTCGAAGCGCGGCTGGTGGTCCACTCCGCTCACATCGCCACTTATGGCGAACGTGCGGTCGATACCTTCTACGTGACCGACTTGCTGGGTGAGAAGATCGAGGCCGAAAGCCGCCTTCGCGCCGTTGAAAAGCGCCTGATCGAAGCGGCGGAGGAGCGGCGCGCCAAGGCCGTGGCCGCGTGACCGAAGCGCAATACCTTGCGGGCCGCATCCTGCTCGCCATGCCCGGCATGGGGGACACACGCTTCGAACGCGCGGTGATCGCGATGTGCGTGCACGATGAACACGGCGCGCTTGGCATCGGCATTGGCAGCGTCCGCGAAGGCGTGACGCTTCACGGCTTGCTCAGCGATGTCGGCATCGATCCCGGCCTTGCCCCCGATGGGCCGGTGCTCAATGGCGGCCCGGTCGAAACGTCGCGCGGCTTCGTGCTCCACAGCACCGATTGGGGCGGCAGCGGTTCGGTCAACGTGAACCCGCTCTGCGCCCTCTCCGCCTCGATCGACGTGCTGCGCGCCATCGCCGAAGGGCGTGGCCCCTCGCAATGGCTCGTCGCGCTCGGCTATGCCGGCTGGGGCGCAGGACAGCTCGAAGGCGAAATGCGCCAGCACGGCTGGTACGCGGCGAGAGGGCACAGCGAGATCCTGTTCGAAACCCCGGTAAATGCCCGCTGGCCCGCTACCTGGCGCGCCGAAGGCATCGACCCCTCTCACCTCGTCAGCCAGACCGGCCGCGCCTAGATAGGCTGAAGACCCTCCCCATTTTGGCGAAGCCCAAATGGGGAGGTGGCAGCCCGCAGGGCTGACGGAGGGGTAACTTCAACCGAGCCTTTTGACTGCCTCATCCCGCCCGATCAGCGGCAGCAGCGCTTTCATGTCCGGCCCGTGATCCATGCCCGTCAGCGCCTGCCGCAGCGGGAGAAACAGCGCCTTGCCCTTGCGTCCGGTCGTCTCCTTTAGCGCCCCGGTCAGCGCGCCCCACGGATCGAGGTTCCAATCGAGCGTGGCGGCTTCCGTCGTCGCCTGATCCAGAAACGCGCGCGTCTCGGCATCGAACTCCGGCGCTGCAATCGGCCCCGTCACCACGCGCCACCAGTCCGCCGCTTCGGCAACCGTGCTCAGGTTGGGCCGGATTGCCTCCCACGCCGCTTCGCCCATGCCCTCCGGCAGCCGCCCGGCCACATGCGCATAGGGCAGCCGGTGGATCACCGCCGCATTCACCCGCGCCAGTTCCGCATCATCGAATCGCGCCGGCGCGCGGCCAAAGCGCTCCAGATCAAAGCTCGCCGCCAGCGCCTCGGCATCCAGCGCCGCGTCCACCGGATCGCTCGTGCCCAGCCGTGCCAGCAGTGCGATCAGCGCCTCCGGCTCGATCCCGCTCTCACGCATCTCGGCCACGCCCAGCGATCCCAGCCGCTTGGAAAGCTTGCCTTCCGCGCCCGTCAGCAGCGCCTCATGCGCAAAGTTCGGCACCGCTGCGCCCAGCGCCGCGAACATCTGCACCTGCGTCGCGGTGTTGGACACGTGGTCCTCGCCGCGCAGCACATCGGTCACGCCCATCTCGATATCGTCGATCACCGAAGGCAGCATATAAAGCCACGAGCCATCCGCCCGCCGCACCACCGGATCAGACATCTGCCGGGGATCAAAGTGCTGCGCCCCGCGTACGCCGTCCACCCATTCAATAGGCGTCTCATGATCCATCAGAAAGCGCCAGTGCGGTACCTCGCCCGCCGCCGCCCTGGCTGCATGATCCGACTCAGTCAGTGCCAGCGCGCCCCGGTCATAGATCGGTGGCAGCCCGCGCCCCAGCAGCACCTTGCGCTTCAGCTCCAGTTCCTGCGCGGTCTCATAGCAGCGATAGAGCCGCCCTGCCGCTACCAGCTTCTCGAACGCCGCCTCATAGATCGCAAAGCGCGCCGATTGCCGCTCCTCGCGCTCCGGGTGCAGGCCCAGCCACGCCAGATCAGCCCGGATCGCCTCCACATGCTCCTCGCGGCTGCGCGCCACATCCGTATCATCGATCCGCAGCAGAAACCGCCCGCCGCTGCGCTTCGCCAGCAACCAGTTGTGCAGCGCCGTGCGGATATTGCCGACATGAAGCGTGCCCGTGGGCGAGGGGGCGAAGCGAGTGGTGACGGTGGAGGTGGACATGGCTCCCGCCTATAGCGCTGCCGCAAAGCCCGGCAAGCTCAGCGCATCAGCACCACGGCATGTGTGCAGGCGTCCCACAGCGCTTCGTGGCTGGCTGCGGGAACAAAGCCTTCGATGGCATGGCTGAAGTCGGCGCGGCGGCGCGCCTTGCCAGCTTCGACCATCCGCGCAAGCGTTGCCTCATCCGGTGAAAGGCGCTGGCAGCAGGCGCGGCCCACGCCAAATGGTTCGGGCCAGCAGCGCGTCACCGTCTGCACCAGCTCGTGCACCGCAAACGCCGCCTCGCAGTGGCGCAGGCGCAGCGCCAGCGCGGGTAGCGGATCGCTGCCATTTCTCGCCGCGATGGCGCAGAGCCGGATGGCAAGGATCACCTCCTGCGCCAGCGGCGATTGCTCGCGCAGCGCAGCAGGGCGGGCAAGCCGGGCAATCGTGGCGGCAAGGTCTCGGGCGGGGAAGGTCATGGTAGGACTCGATCTGTTGCGAATGAATCGCAAGTTACGCCACGCCCCCCAACTGTCAATGCGAATCATTCGCAATAAGGCGCTACCCCGTGCGAAACCCATGCGTGATCGGATAGCGCCGGTCGCGCCCGAAGTTGCGCATTCCCAGCTTCACCCCCGGCGGCGCCTGCCGCCGCTTGTATTCTGCCACGTTCAGCAGCCGCTCGATCCGGGCGACAGTGGCGTGGTCAAATCCCTCGGCGACCATCTGGTCCACGCTCTTTTCGTGCTCCACCAGCCCGAGCAGAATCGCATCGAGCACGGCATAATCGGGCAGCGAATCGGAATCCTTCTGGTCCGGGCGCAGTTCGGCGCTGGGCGGCTTGGTGATGATCCGCTCGGGCATGACCATGCCCTGCGGCCCCAGCCCGATCTTGGGCCGCGCTTCATTGCGCCAGCGCGAGATCGCGAAAACGGTGGTCTTGTAGGCGTCCTTCAGCGGGTTGTAGCCGCCGTTCATGTCGCCATAGATCGTCGCGTAGCCGACGCTCATCTCGCTCTTGTTGCCGGTCGTCACCAGCATCGGGCCAAACTTGTTGGAAAGCGCCATCAGCGTGGTGCCGCGAATGCGCGATTGCAGGTTTTCCTCGGTCAGGTCTGGCTGGCGGCCTTCGAACACAGGTGCAAGCATATCGGCAAAGGCATCGACCGCCGGGCTGATCGGAATCGTGTCGAGCCGCACGCCCAGCATCTTTGCGCAAGCTTCGGCGTCTTCCAGGCTCTCGGCGCTGGTGTAGGCGCTCGGCATCATCACGCACCACACCCTATCCGGGCCCAGTGCATCGACTGCAATCGCCGCGCAGATCGCCGAATCGATCCCGCCCGAAAGCCCCAGCACCACGCCGGGAAACCGGTTGGTGTTCACATAATCGCGCAGCGCCAGCACCATCGCGCAGTAAATGTCCTCGGGATGCTCGGCGAGTTCGGAAACCACGCCCGGCTGGCAGCGCCAGCGATTGCCGGTCTTCTGCCACACGGTATCGACCACCGCCTCTTCCCAGTCCGGCATCTGCACCCAAAGCGCGCCTTCCGGGCCGACTACGAAGCTCGCCCCGTCGAACACGACTTCGTCCTGCCCGCCCACGCGGTTGAGGTAGGCCAGCGGAATGCCGGTATCGATCGCGCGGCGCTTGGCCACGCCGTCGATGCGCAGCTCGTCCTTGTCGATCTCGTAAGGGCTGCCGTTGATGCACAGGAAGATGTCTGCGCCCTGCGCCGCCAGATGGCGGCACACATCGGGCTGCCAGATATCCTCGCAGATCGGCAGGCCCAGCATCGCGCCTTTGAACGGCACTGGCTCGGGCAGCGGGCCGGGCAGGAAATAGCGCTTCTCGTCAAACGTGCCGTAGTTGGGCAGCTCCACCTTGAAGCGCACCGCCGCCACTTTGCCCTGATCGAGCAGCGCCACCCCGTTGTGTAGCGCGCCGTCACGCACGAAAACCGAGCCGACCAGCATCGCCGGTCCGCCATCCGCCGTCGCCGCCGCCAGCGCTTCCAGCGCAATCGCCGCGCGTTCGATCAGCGCGGGCTTCTGGATCAGGTCTTCCGGCGGATAGCCGATGAGTTGCATTTCGGGATAGACGATCAGGTCGCTCCCTTCCGCGCGCTCGCGCACGGAGAGCATTCCCGCGACATTGGCCGCAAGATCGCCGACCTTCTGGTTGAGCTGGGCGAGCGTGATGATGAGCGTATCGGGCATGGGGCCGACACTAGGCGGCATTGCCGCCGCAGTTCAAGGTCAACCCGCCGCATTCCACTTTGGTGCAACACCAAGCTGGCGTGCAAAACCCTGTGTCTCAACATTGCAATGCTGGCATCTTGGGCTAAGGCCCCTCGCATCGCCCAGATTTGAGGGACTCGGGGAAGCCCATGAAGATCATGTCCGGCAACGGCAACCTGCCGCTGGCCCGCGCCATTGCTGCCTATCTCGAACTGCCGCTGACCGAAGTTTCGGTCCGCCGCTTTGCCGATGAGGAAGTTTTCGTGGAAATCCACGAAAACGTGCGCGGCGAAGACGTGTTCATCGTCCAGTCGACCGGCTATCCGGCCAACGACAACCTGATGGAACTGCTGATCTGCACCGATGCGCTGCGCCGCGCTTCGGCCAAGCGGATCACGGCAGTCAT